>JAFCZV010000531.1:2125-6348 GCA_019314155.1 Deltaproteobacteria bacterium | reverse complement strand
AATCTGGGGTGTGGTATAGACATCGGGCGCCGGCACATCTTTGGTTACACCGAGTGTTCGTGCAATGGCACGGATGTAGGCACGGGCAAGGCGTTCCTTTTCAGTTTCCGAAAGCTCTTTGGGGTTGCAAATGATTCCCCCCTTCCCCCCTCCCAAGGGGATGTCGACCACGGAAGTTTTCCAGGTCATCCAGGCTGCCAGTGCACGCACGGTATCAACGGTCTCGTCCGGATGCCACCGGATGCCGCCTTTGGCCGGCCCGCGTGCGGTGTTGTACGCGATTCTAAACGCATGAAAGACTCTAGTTAAACCGTCATCCATTTTTACCGGAAGAATGACTTTCAATTCCTGCATGGGCCAACGAAGCAATTCGTGCATAGCAGGGTCCAAGCCAAGCCGCTGTGCAGCGTCATCGAGTTGCTGCTGGGCGATCTTAAAGGGATTAAGGGCATCTTTCATAACACGCTCCTTTCCATGGGTCATCGTTTGTTTGTCATGGGTTATTCGCGACGTGCCAATCATTATATATAACAATATGGCATCTATTATATCAAGCGCTTTATCATAACCAAAAGGGTGCGAAGCGAGTAAATCATTTTTTTTATTATAATTTTCAATATTCGGTCCGCGTATCGGAGTACAGTGGAGATCCTGTCTCTACGGGGCTGTGGTGAGCTTCATGAAAAATTTGAACTAACAATTCCATGCAATGTGTGCTATGGCTTCGGAATGAGACCCCTGAAACAGTCGCCAATTTTATCGGGCTGGCCGAGGGCACCAAGGAATTTAGAAATACCAAAACCGGTAAACAGACAAAACGCCCATATTACGACGGGCAATTTTTCATCGGGTGATCAAGGATTTCATGATTCAAGCCGGTTGAAGATGTGAAAAATACTTCTATTCGCCGGAAGAACTCACAATAGCGCTCATGCCCGAATCGGGCCGAAACCCGATTCGTTTTTTAGAAACTATTTTGGACTTTTTGCAATGCATATTTATATTGTTGCGCAGGCTATTTGTTGTGGGGGTTGAACTTTTTAGCATCATTTTTTTGATTTCGGCCTGGCCGAACTGGGAGTGTTAACATGGGTTTTTGCCTTATGGAAGGTAATGAAGCGATAGCCTGGGGGGCTGTCGATTCAGGATGCCGTTTCTTCGCCGGGTACCCCATCACGCCGGCCACAACCATCTTTAATGCCCTGCTCAAGCTTCTGCCTCCTTTGGGTGGCATCTGCCTTCAGGGGGAAGATGAGATCGCCTCCATCGGTTACTGCCTGGGGGCATCCATGGGGGGGGTAAAGGTTATGACCGCCACGTCAGGACCGGGTATCAGCCTGTATAGCGAACATATTTCCTTTGCCATCGGAAGCGAGATTCCGATTGTCATTGTAGATGTTCAGAGGCTCGGTCCATCCACCGGTTCAGCCACCCGGGGTGCTGATGGCGATATTCAGTTCCTGCGTTGGGGCAATAGTGGAGGATTGCCTGTAATTGTCCTGGCGCCTGTGGATGTCAAAGACTGTTATTCCCTGACCATCGAGGCTTTTAATCTTGCCGAAAAATTCAGATGTCCGGTATTCATTGCGTCCAACAAAGAGATCGCCATGACCCGTGAAAATATTGATATGGATGCCTTTAGGATACCCAAAATTATAGATCGCTCATCACCTCCTCCCGGACGACCTTTTATCCCTTTTGAGGTTCCTTCCGGCAGCAGGACGCCGTATTTTTTACCTATCGGCGGCCGGACCACCGTCCGCCAGACGTCTTCTTCCCACGGTCCTGACGGGTACATTACCACCGATTCTGATGAAATTGCCGGAATCCAGGACAGACTCAAAAATAAGCTTCTTTCAGCGGTTGCAAAATTCAGCTTCTACGAGTCATTTCTGGAAGAAGATGCCGACACGCTTCCTTTAAAAAAAGCCGGCAAACCTGTTTCCCTTCTCATTCTAAAAACGCTCTGGCCGGTGCCGGAGGAATTGATTCGGAAAAAAGCCGGTCATGTAAATCGTGTGGTGGTGGTGGAGATGAATCTCGGCCAGTATGTTAGAGAAATAGAGCGAATCCTGCCGGATAAAAAAATTGATTTTCTGGGCCAAATGGACGGGAAGTTGATAACCCCGCGGCAGATCGAGGAGGTTGTATCAAATGTCTAGTTTGATGAATACCGGCAGGCCCCCGGTTTTCTGCCCGGGTTGTTCCCACGATCGGATTACCCATGCCCTTGACAAGGCCTTTTCGAATTTGGGCTTTCAAGGCCAAGATATTGTGATCGTCACCGACATCGGGTGTTCCGGACTTTTTGATACCTTCTTTAACACCCACGCATTTCACGGTCTCCATGGCAGGGCCCTGACGTATGCCACCGGTCTCAAGATGGCCCATCCTGAACTGAACGTCATTGTAACCATGGGAGACGGCGGGCTGGGTATCGGCGGTGCCCACATTCTTTCCGCATGCCGGCGTAATCTCGACTTGACCCTGCTGGTTTTAAACAACTTCAATTTCGGTATGACCGGCGGCCAGTTTTCGGCAACAACGCCTCTGGACGCCCAGGTGGGGTCCGGTTTTCTAAACCGCATGGAACGCCCCATGGATTTATGTCAGGTGGCATCTTCAGCCGGCGCCCCTTATGTAAAACGCTTTTCAAGTTATACAAAAAACCTTGTGGAAGAAATAGAAAATGCTATCCATTTCGAAGGTTTTTCTATCCTTGACATCTGGGGGATATGCCCGGGACGAACAGACTTACGCCGAAGACCATCGAAGACACCCTGGCCAAGATGCCGTCCATGAAGAATCCGGTACCTGAAAACCTCAGAAAAGAATACGGCCGTCACTACAGGGAGCTGGCTGCCGACCAGAAGCCGGTTCAGCGGCTCACAACAATAGAGAGACAATTCCCCCCCCCTGAGGCCGGCAGAAAAGAAGTCATCATTTTAGGCAGTGCCGGGCAGCGGATCATAACAGCCGGCGAAATCTTATGCCTGGCGGGTCTTTACGCCGGACTTCAAACGACGCAGAAAAACGAGTACAACATTACGGTGCTCAGAGGGCATTCCATAACCGAGGTGGTTTTATCTCCGGAAGATATCGGTTACACGGGCATAGAGCGTCCGGACGTTGTTTTGGCGCTGAGCCGGGAAGGGGTGGAACGCCGAAGACATATTTTTGATGATATGAACGACCATGGCCTGATCATCCTGGGAAAAGAGATCGACCTGCCGCCCTGTAATGCCGAGGTGCATCAGATCGACTTCAAAGCCCTGAAGATTAAATCCCATGACCGTGCCCTGGCTTCTCTGGGGGTCCTGGCAAAACTCAACCGGGTTATCCATCCGGATATGCTTGAGTCTGCCCTTAAATACAGGTTCAGAGGCAACGTTCTGGCATCTTCACAGGATATGGTTGAGCGGGTTAAGATAAACTGAATTGCAGATAGTATCTAATAATCTATAAATCGGCATTTAGGAAAGCCATCCAGTATTTGATTTGGATTCGGCTTCTTGTGATTCCGATCGTTGAGGGTTCAGGCAATCTTTGGCCGCACGAATTCAACAGATCTTTAAATATTGTTTGCCGCCCATCCCATAAGCAACTCGAACTTAACGCCTTGTTTTCATTATTTATCTTTCCTGATTAGGTATTTAGAATACGCAAATCGTACTAAATAAATCAGTCTTGTTTTTTGATGGAAACCTGGTATGTGAATCCCATAATAATATACCAATGATTTTTAATTTCATATGGTTCGCCGGGCGAGCTGTTTGTGTTCAAGAAAGGATCATGGGAAATGGGAATCGTCATATCAGATCAGATCTTAAACGAGACAAAAGAATGTACACGGGGGTTCTCCTGTCTTAAAACCGGTCAGGATAAAGAGCCAAAGGTTTGCGAGGTGTCGGATGCCGACGGGAAAAATGTGCTGTTCCTGAAAACGAAAAAGATTGTTGAATGTCCCTATCAGGTTTCATTTGGTGAAAGTCTAATTTGCACGTGTCCCACTCACTACGCAATCCACAAAAAATACGGAAAATAAAGATTTTTCCAAAGAAATGTCCCATCTGTTAAGATTCTCCTTTCAAGAGATGGTCACATCCATTATGTAACTACTCAGGTGGATAGACTGAAGGTTGAAGGCTTTTAGGGACAAATCATGCGCGATCACACAAAACTTAGGGCATTTGAGCTGGCTGACGAGGTAGCAGTATTGGTTT
>JAFCZV010000531.1:0-2109 GCA_019314155.1 Deltaproteobacteria bacterium | reverse complement strand
TGGTCTAACTTCTCAAATGCGGCGAGCAGCAGTTTCGGTTCCTTCTAACATCGTTGAAGGTTGCGCACGTGACAGTCAGGCAGATTATTTTGTAGGTGAGTAGACTGAAGACTGAAGACTGAAGACTGTTAGATCACTTTAGCCTTCGGTCTTCAGCCTAATGACCTGTTGATCAGCTAAGTTTCTTGAAGCAAAGATTGTCGAAACAGAGAAGGTCTTGAATGGTTTAATTCGAGCGTTGCGAGATGATTGATATACTTCAGCCTTCAGTCTTCAACCTAAATACCTGAGTAGTTACTCCATTATTTTGTCCTGCCAGATCGCGTATGGGGCAGGATCGATTTAAATCGTAGCCGCCGTAGTGCCCTCCCACACGGCCGAGCCGGACCCGTCTTTAATGGTGCCCCAATACCATTCCACGCGCAACTGCAATTCCCTTGCCCCCGCAGGCCGCTGAGAAAATGTCTCTGCTGCTGCACTTCGGGTATGTTTTGGTGTTGACATTTTGTCTTGACTTCGTTAACCAGATCAAATTTGAAGGTTAACAAAAAAAATGGGTGACCCGTGAAAGGTAAGATTCTTAACATATTAAGAGATGAAAAAAATGTTGTTTCCGGAGAGATTCTCAGTGATCAGCTTGGAATTTCAAGGGTTTCCATATGGAAGCATATCAAAAAGCTCCGGGAAATCGGATACCCGATCGAAGCAACATCCAAGGGCTATTGTCTGATAAGTGCGCCGGACGTCCTTTATCCATGGGAATTCGGGGACAGAGAATCAAAAATCCACTATTTTGATGCAGTCGATTCCACCATGGATGTTGCTAGAGAACTTGCACGGAGCAACTGTCCCCATTTTACAGTGGTCATTGCCGGACGGCAGACCAAAGGGAGGGGCCGGTTAAATCGAACATGGCTCTCCTCGGAAGGCGGGCTCTATTTTACAATGATCCTCAGGCCGAGAATACCGCCGGCGCTGAGTTCAAGGGTCAACTTTGCAGCATCCATGATTTTGGCCCGGACCTTGCGTAAAATGTTCGAGATTGATGCCATGGTAAAATGGCCCAACGATATACTGATAGACGGCAGGAAGGTTTCAGGACTTCTATCTGAAATGGAGGCCGAAACCGATATGGTACGCTTTATCAACGTCGGAGTGGGCGTCAATGTCAATAATGATCCCACTGTTGGCGAACCCATGGCAATATCGTTGAAAAAAATCCTTGGGAGAAAAATTCCACGGAAAGCGCTGTTATCCGAGTTTCTCAATAGTTTTGAAAGCCGGCTTAACAATGGGGCTTTGGAAAATGTGGTTTCTGAATGGAAGGAATATGCAGAGACGCTGAACCGGCACGTCAGGATCGTGACCGACCGGGAAATATCAGAAGGCCTTGCCGTTGATGTGGACAAGGATGGAGCACTCATATTGAAACTTGCGGACGGATCATTTAAAAAAATCATCCATGGCGATTGTTTTCATGAAGACAAAAGATGACGGGTGATGAATAAGAAAGGAATATCGATGGTGGATTCTTCCACATCCCTTCGCATGACGGTATATGCCTCACTTCTGGCGGCCCTGATTGCCGCAGGTGCCTACCTGGCACTGCCCATCGGTCCGGTGCCGATTGTTCTGCAGAACCTTTTTGTATTTCTTTCAGGCCTGTTATTGGGACCCAGGTGGGGGGTTGCAAGTGTCGGGGTGTATCTAATGGCCGGTGCTCTGGGACTTCCTGTGTTTGCCGGTGGTATCGGCGGCATCGGGCGTTTTGCAGGACCCACCGGCGGGTATCTTTTGGGCTATCTTCCGGCGGTCTATGTGATTGGATGGATTTCGAAAAAATCGAAAGAGCGTGCGGCTGTGGATGTGCTTGCCATGGTCTGCGGCAGTATCATTATATACACCTGTGGCGTGTCCTGGCTGAAAATATTATCCGGCATGACACTGGCGAAAACACTGGTTGTGGGAATGTATCCGTTTATTCTGGGCGATATAATTAAAATTGCTGCAGCGGTTCCCATAGCCAAAGCATTAAGGCCGATAATTAACACCTCAATTGAGCCGAAACAAAATACCGACACATATGAAAATCATTGAAATAGAAAATCT
>JAFCZV010000530.1 GCA_019314155.1 Deltaproteobacteria bacterium | reverse complement strand
AGAGACGATTAAAGATGAGGCGTTGCTGGAAGCTCAAAAAAGTTTTCCCATGGTGCGGAGCAAGGAAGAGCTGTATTATTTTCAAATCTTTACCAGACATTTTGGCAGCGGACGAGCGGTCGACACGGTCGGCCAGTGGGTCTCTCTGTAAATTCCCTATATCATAAAGTTATGGTCTTCGAGGAAGCTCGCCACCTTTTTATGCCGATTAACAGATATTCGCCGGATCGCGAATGTTGTTTGATAGTAGGTTTAGTTTAATCCAAAGGGAAATTCCCATGCTTTTCAGAAAACAGGCTGTATAATTCGAAATTTAATTGCGTCTTGTAACCCCTCTCACATGTATGCTACGTTAAAAATAAGATAATTATCGAGAATTGCCCTTGTTGAATTTAAATAGGCTGTGGAAAAAATAAGGGTGCGAAATGGAAATCGCAATATGCCCTAGTTGTAACAAAGAGATTCCTGAAGACACAAAGTTTTGCAGCCACTGTGCCAGTCCGGTCGTTTCTGTGCTTTACAAAACCGTTTTCAGTTGGCAATGGGCTGACAAAATCATTCTTTTTTCAATTATCCTCATTTTTATCGGGTTTTTTCAACCCTGGTTTCCCGGCAGCATTCTTTCTGAAGACAACCCCATGTCCGCTTACGGGATGCTGCTCAACATCGATGACCTGGATATTGACTTTCTGGAAAGTTACAATATTTTGCGGATGGTATTGATGGTACCCATTTTAACCCTGGTGCTCTTTTTGCTATCCTATTTTCGTTCGGTTCTGGAAAAATCGGTTTTCATGCCCATATTTCTGTTTATCGTAATATGTGCATCAATTATTCCGACTCTCTTTAAAACAACAGGCACTTTATTTGGGATTGTCCTAACTCTGGTTCTTTTTAGCGGAATCGGGCTGTATTACCGGAGCGCTTTTCGTAGAGGGCGATTGGGTTTTACAAGCATTTTCATCCTTCTGATGTTTATTTGCATATCTGTATTTATTTATCAGTTAGACCTTCTGCAAGCGTTCTATCTTAAAACCGAAAAGCTGCGTATCAGTGAAACTTTTGGGTTCTGGACCACCTGGGTCCTTTGCGGAATATTGATCTTAAACATTGTGTTAAATGCCATGAAAACCGTTGAGGATTTCTGGCTAATGGTCTGTGGTGTCGTGCTTTCGCTTGTCGGTTACCACACCTTTGTTAGTCCGTTGTTTCTTTCCGGTCCCTTTGCCTTTTTTGCAGACAATTTCAGGGCCGTCGGTATGCATACCTTAACCCATATCCAGATGGTTTCCATTGCCCTGGTGATCGCCATATTTACAGGCGTACCCATCGGTATATATATTACCCGAAATCCTACGGCGGCCAATATTGTTTTGTACGTCGCAAGCATTGCGATTACGATTCCGAGTATTGCCCTGTTCGGTTTCATGATGCCCATCTTATCTTCAATAGACAGATATTGGGATGCCGTCAACGGTATCGGAATCGGGAAAGTGCCCGCCATAATCGCTCTGGCCCTTTATTCCCAGCTGCCGATCATTCGAAACACTTACATTGCCATTAAAAATGTCGACCCGGCAACCATTGAGGCCGGCCGAGGTATGGGAATGACCAGATTTCAACTGCTTAAACAACTACAGCTTCCCCTTGCGATGCCCGTAATTATGGCCGGAATTAGGACCGCGGTGGTTATGAGCATTGCTATCGCAGCAATTGCAGCCTATATCGGCGCAGGGGGGCTGGGTCTGTTCGTCAGCGAAGGCCTGCAAATGGCAACCAATGATTCGGTCATTGCAGGCGCCGTCAGCATGGGTCTGTTGGCGATCGTGGCGGACATCTTTCTTGAGAAAGCCGAGCAATGGATTACACCGACAGGACTCAAAATCCAACGCTAACCCATTTTGCCGACCATGCAGCAGAAGGGAGTAACTTATGGGAATTATGTTGAGTTTACAGGAAGTGACAAAGATCTACCCCGGCGCAGAACATATTAAGGCTATAGACGAACTCTCCTTTGATCTGGAGGAGGGAGAGATTTGCACGCTGGTCGGACCGTCGGGCTGTGGCAAGACCACGGCCATGA
>JAFCZV010000529.1 GCA_019314155.1 Deltaproteobacteria bacterium | reverse complement strand
GGTCGAACTCGTTTCTCTCATGCCTATCAAACCCTTCACAGCGATAAAAGCCAGCAGCATCTGGAAAATGGACCTAACCAGCACTCAAAAGGTGCTGGATGAATTGGCTGGTCGCGCTATCCTGGTTGACATGGAACAAAATGGGGAGTCTGTTTATGCTCTGCCGCCTCCCATGGCGGGTTTTTTCGAGTTCTCCTTAATGCGTGTTCGGAATGACATTGACCAGAAGGTATTAAGCGAACTGTTTTATGAATACTTAAATGTGGAAGAAGATTTCATCAAAGACCTATTCACCCAGGGTCAAACTCAGTTGGGGCGTACCTTTGTCCATGAACCTGCCTTGTCCGAAGAAAATGCACTGCATGTTCTGGATTATGAACGGGCAACTGAAGTTATTAAAAGTGCGACTCATCGGGGTATTGGGATCTGTTACTGCCGTCACAAGATGCATCACCTGGACAGAGCCTGCAAAGCACCGCAGGATATATGCATGACATTTAACACTACAGCCGCGTCGCTTATTAGGCACGACCACGCCCGTTCAGTAGGGGAAGAAGAGTGCCTTGATTTATTACAGGCAGCTTATGAGCGAAACCTGGTTCAGTTCGGTGAAAATGTAAGAAAGCAGGTAAATTTCATTTGCAACTGCTGTGGGTGTTGCTGCGAGGCTATGATCGCGGCCCGGCGTTTTGCAATTTTCAACCCAGTCCATACAACCAACTTTATCCCGGTTGTGACTGAGTCTGATTGCAACGGATGTGGCAAGTGTGTGGCTGCCTGCCCGGTAGAAGCAATGACATTGGTTTCATCGAATAATCCGGTCAAACCCAAAATGAAAGTGGCGAAGTTGGATGAAGATCTCTGTCTGGGGTGCGGTGTTTGCGTTAGGACCTGCTCAAAGGACAGTATTCATTTGAAATCCCGACAGAGCAGAGTTATTACCCCCCTTAATGGAACACACAGGGCGGTGTTGATGGCTATTGAACGGGGCAAGTTGCAGAACCTGATTTTTGACAATAGGGTCCTATGGAGTCATCGAGCCATGGCCGGAGTTTTAGGCGTTATTTTGAAGCTTCCACCTTTCAAACAAGCCCTTGCAAGTCGGCAGGTGAAATCACGCTATCTGGAAGCTCTGATTAATCACATAGAAAAATAGAGTGCCCTAAACTTAACCAAAAATATTAAAAGGATCATCTCCAAAAGAGTTGGAGTGATCCTAAGGGGCCAAGGGGTCAAAGATTCATGGGTTCAAGCGCAATACATCCCATGCAAGATACAAAGATTAGATTTTTTCCATTACACTTATATAGCCCCGTGCAATTCCATGAAAAATCATTGGTAAATTTAATCCAATTGTCATTGTCCATTGATCATTTGCCTATGAGCTAGCTGTGAGCTATGAGCTATAAACTATGATCTCACTCGCTTAATCCAGTCGGTAATTCGGCGCCTCTTTTGTAATAATTACGTCATGAACATGGCTTTCACGCATTCCTGCCGCACTTATCTTTATAAACCGGGCATTTTCCCTTAGTTCTTTCAGGGTTCTACATCCCACATATCCCATTCCTGCCTTTAGCCCTCCGATAAGCTGATAAATATTATCGGAAAGAATGCCTCTATACGGAACGCGTCCGACAATACCTTCAGGAACCAGCTTGTCTTCTTCACCCTGTTCACTTTGATAATACCTGTCCCTGCTCCCCTTCTTCATTGCTTCAAGTGATCCCATACCCCTGTACCTCTTGTAACTTCGGCCTTGAAAAATGACGAGTTCTCCCGGGCTTTCCTCCGTTCCGGCAAAAAGCCCGCCAATCATGACTGCATTGGCTCCTGCAGCAATTGCCTTTGTAATATCTCCTGAAAATTTAATCCCACCATCAGCGATGAGCGGCACGCCGGTTTGGCTCGATATCGATCTGCAGTTCATTATAGCTGTCATCTGGGGCACACCTATACCTGCAATAATACGGGTTGTACATATAGACCCAGGCCCTATTCCTATCTTCACTCCGTCTACTCCGGCATTAACAAGGCCCTCAGCACCTTTTTCAGTACCGACATTGCCGGCTATCAGTTCAATAT
>JAFCZV010000528.1 GCA_019314155.1 Deltaproteobacteria bacterium | reverse complement strand
TGTGCTCAACTGGCGCTACCTGGCGGCCGTTACCGGCAATGCGCTTTTCCTGTGGGATACCGAGAGAGGTCGGCTGATGGCCTCCACACGTCTTGAGAAACCGCTTAATAAAGCGGAGTTGGGCCTGGGCCGCGGCCCGGAGGGAAGCTACCTTGTAATCCGTTCCGGTAAAAAGCAGGCGGCCTATGCCATTACCAGGAAAAAATAAACCTGCTGCCGGATGTTTCCCTATCCAACCGTATAAACCGTTGGAACCCGTCTACATCGTCTCCTGCCGCTGACAGACGCCGGACACCCTCCTTGAGGCTTTCGATATCGGCGGCAATGGAAAGCCTTAAAAAATGCAGGTTTTCCGTTCCGATGGCCCCGAAAGACCTTCTGTCCATGACGGCGACCTTGTGGGCGTAGAGCGCGAACATCTGAAAAAGGGTTGAGGGGGATGTATTTTTTCGCACATCTTCCGGCAGGTTCTGCATGGCTTTGAACACACCAAGGCGTTCGCACAGATATGATATGTTTGGAAAAAGATAAAAAGCACCGCCCGGTATTTGACAGCTCACCCCGTCTATGTCGTTGAGCATCCGGACGATGATGTCGCGCCTTTTTTCAAAGGTCAGGGCCATGTCCGCCATCCACGGGCCGGATGCAGGGTTCTCCAGGGCCTCCCTTGCGCCGGCCTGGTTATAGGGCGGAATGCATGAGAAGTAGTTGATGTTCATATTTTTAAAGGCATCCGCCTCTTCTACCGTGGGCAGTACGGCATACCCGATGCGTCCACCGGTCCAGGCAAAGGATTTTGAAAATCCGCTGCTGATAATGGTTCTTGCTTCCATGTCGGGGACCGAGGCGATAGAGTAGTGCGCTTTACCGTCAAACAGGATATTTTCATAGATTTCATCTGAGTATACACGGGTATGGGCATCACATTTATCCAGAATGATCTGGGCGAGAGCTTCGAGCTGTTCTCTGGAGGCAACCCCACCGGTCGGGTTGGATGGAAAATTGAGAATAATCAGCTTGGTCTGGGGACTGATCAGTTTTTCCAGTTGATCGGCGTCAATGGTGAAATTTTCTTTCTCCTCGAGGTGAAGCGGTACGGGAACAGCGCCGATATAGCGGATAAAGGACTCGTAGATGGGAAAACCCGGACTGGGATAGATGATCTCGTCACCCGGGTTGCAGTAGACTTGCTGGGCGAACCCGATGCTGGGCTTTCCGCCGGGAAAAACGCAAACCCTTTCGGCGGTCACATCCAGCTCCCTGGTGGTACTTATCTGTTTGGCAATGGCTTCCCGCAAAGGTAGAATACCCTTGGGGTCGCAGTAATGGGAATTATCCTGTTGAATATTCCGGATGACCTCATCCTTGACCCATTTGGGTGCACTGAAGTCAGGTTCGCCGAGGTTCAGCTTGATCACGGGCGAGCCCGAAGCTTCCACTTTTGCGATGTGAGGGCCGATTTTAAACGCATTTTCAGTCCCGATCAACTGATTTCTATCTGCATATAAAGGCATTATTTCGTTGCTTCCCATTTTTTTGTCATAAGAACACCTCGAAAGTTTAAAGCAATTGAAATGGATTACGTAGTTGAATTCGGGTTATATTGATGAAGATCTTAGAAATATAGCAAAAGTCGTTCAACTTTTAAATGGTAAAATTTTCTACATTAGAAACAATTATGAGCACGGATTGAGGTAATATGGTATTTGGACGGAATTGGGTATGGCCCGGAAAAACGAATGCCGGTTTCTAATGTTTACATTGAGGTCTGCTTGAAATAGGGTTGGGTTGTGTGTTTGGTGTTTAGTACCTATTTATTCAAATCACATCATGTATGTGCAGGATTTCGGTATTAAGCGCGCGGTTTAGCTTTGGATAAATCCCTGTGCTACAAAGCCGTTTCCTTTGTGCCATGTAGTCCAGGGCTTCAGCCCTGCCGGAATTTGATAATTGGGCGTTGGATATCGATTATTGGATATTTAAAAAAAGGCGGATTGCCAATCCTGCTTGTGGCTATTCGGCGTTCGATGTTGGACGTTCGATGTTCGATGTTCATCTTTTCCGGTTCATCCGGATTGGGATTTA
>JAFCZV010000088.1 GCA_019314155.1 Deltaproteobacteria bacterium | reverse complement strand
CGCGGATGCACGAAGCTCAACGTCGGCCGGGACTGCAGACTGACGTCGGATCTGTATTCTGAAAAGATTATCCAGGGTTTGACGTCCACCGGATGTGATGTCATGGACATCGGGGTTTGCCCCACGCCGGTGTTCTATTTCTCCATCCAGCACTTTGACCGGGAAGGCGGTGTGATGGTTACGGCCAGCCACAATCCCGGAGAATACAACGGTTTCAAACTCTGCATCGGTTTGGATTCAATCCACGGGAAGGATATTCAGGAAATTCTCGGGATCATCACTGAAAAATCGTTTGCCACGGGAAACGGGTCCCGTTCCACCGGGGAAACGGTCACACCCTACCGGGAATTTTTGGAAAACAACATAACCCTGGCCGGGCCCATCAAGGTGGGCGTGGATGCGGGGAACGGAACCGCTGGGGTGGTGGCGGTGCCGATACTCAAGAATATCGGTTGTGACGTATATGATATTTACTGCGATATGGACGGCACATTCCCCAACCACGAAGCCGACCCTACGGTGGAAAAAAACATGCAGGATCTCATCGCCATGGTCAGGGAAAAAGAATTGGATGTGGGCATCGGCTTTGACGGTGACGGCGATCGAATAGGCGTTGTGGATGAAAAGGGGACCCTCGTCTTCGGAGACAAGCTGCTGATCATATTTGCCCGGGAGATCCTGTCAAGGAAACCCGGGGCAACCTTCATATCTGAAGTAAAATGCTCAAAGACCATGTACGACGACATCGAAAAACACGGCGGACGGGCCATTATGTGGCGGACCGGGCATTCCTTGATCAAAAAGAAAATGAAAGTCGAAAAAGCCGAACTGGCCGGCGAAATGAGCGGCCACATGTTTTTTGCCGACCGGTATTTCGGTTATGACGATGCCACCTATGCCTGCTGCCGGCTCCTTGAAATATTGACCCAAACCGGAATGAAAATATCAGATCTTTTGTCCGATGTCCCCAAGACCTATTCGACCCCGGAAATACGCGTGGAATGTCCGGATGATAAAAAGTTTGCCCTGGTGGAGAAAGTGACCGAATTTTTCCGGAAGGAATACAACGTTATCGACATCGACGGCGTCCGTGTTTTGTTTGATGACGGGTGGGGCCTGGTCCGTGCATCCAACACCCAGCCGGCCCTTGTACTCCGTTTTGAAGCCATGTCGGAACCGAGGCTTTTGGAAATAAGAAACCTTGTGGAATCCACCCTGGCGGACTTTAAGAACACATAAGACCCGAATTGCTCATGAAATAATATATATCCTTAGTGCCTTGGTGGTCAATAATTTCTGTTTTATGAATAAACTGAACAAATCCATTTTTGCCATCCTGTTCTTTTCCATGTTCGGTACCGTCACCGGCGTAGGAATCGTGGTTCCTCTGCTTCCCATCTACGCCCATGATCTGGGGGCCAGCGGCCTGTACATCGGTTTGATATTCGGCGCGTTTTCCATTTCCAGAACCTTTTTGCTCCCGTATTTCGGCAGGCAGTCCGACAAAAAAGGGCGAAAGCCGTTTATCGTTGCAGGACTTTTCGCCTATACCGTCGTTTCACTGGCGTTCATACTCTCAAACAGTGTCGAATCCCTGATTGCCCTACGATTTCTTCAAGGTATCGCATCCGCCATGATAATGCCGGCCGTTCAGGCCTATGTGGGGGATATCACGCCGGCCGGCCGTGAAGGTTTCACCATGGGATTGTTCAATATGTCCATGTTCCTGGGACTGAGCATCGGCCCCCTCATCGGCGGCATAATCAGTGACCGATTCAGCCTTGACACCTCCTTTGCATCCATGGGATTTTTGACGTTTCTTTGTTTTATGCTGAGCTTCTTCCTGCTTCCCCCCACAAAATCAGAGCGGGTTGTCAGCCGGGGCATTAAGCCCTTGCCATTGAAATGGGTACTCCGAGACAAAGAAATGGCCGGGCTTTTTTTCTTCAGGCTTGCCTATGCAGCGTGTATCGGGGTCATCTGGAGTTTCCTTCCGATATTAGCCGATTTAGAATTTTCACTTTCAAGTTCCTCCATCGGAATTCTGGTGACCATCGGCGTCTTTTCCAGCGGATTGCTCCACCTCCCAATGGGGTTCATGGCAGACCGGGTAAACCGGAATATGATGGTTGTGGCCGGAGGTTTGATCATCACCTATGCGATTTTCTCTTTTGACTGGGCAGACAGCTTCGGAGATCTTTTGTCGGCCAGCGTATTGTTCGGCCTTGGCGGCGGCATTGCAATGCCGGCATTGATGGCACTGGCGGTTCTAAAAGGCGGTGAAACTAACGCCATGGGGTCGGTTATGAGCCTTCTGGCAATGGCCCACAGTCTGGGAATGCTGGCCGGATCGTTACTGGCGGGTTTAATGATGGATGTTTCCCGACTCCGTAACGCGTTTCCGACAGGAGCCGTCATGATGATGCTCTGTCTGGGTCTGTTTATGTATCTGACGCGTCATAAAAAGGTGGTGTTCGTCCAGGCAGACCAGGGGACCGGCCCCCTGGATCTCGAGGGCTGAAAAGTAAATATCCGGGTCCAGAGGGCCCGACTTTGGGTTTCCCCTGGAAGGGGATTATTTCTGACTCCCGCAATGCGGGACAAGCAAGGCCCATCGAAGATCCCGCATCGCGGGGGAGCACCAGGTTTTTCAAAGGTCCTGGGGTTTGCCGCATTCCTTACAACGCCCGTCCGGACCGATGACGCCGATGCAGCTTTCATCACTGCACAATGTGCGCTGCTCCCACTCTGAATCCGTCAGGATTTCCTCGTCCCCGTCTCCCGAAAATTCTTCCATGTCTTCGTCAACATCTTCATCTTCGACAACTTCTTCAAAATCCGCATCGGCCGGCGTTTCTTGGATATTTTCAAAGGCCTCGCCTGTGTGGGAAAGTCCGCATTCCTTGCAGCGTCCGTCCGGGCCGATGACGCCGATACAGCTTTCATCACTGCACAACGTGCGCTGTTCCCACTCTAAATCCACCTGGGTTTTATTTTCTACATTTTCCATATTGATCTTCTTTAGATATAAGTCGTGGTTTTGGATGTGATAACAACTGTCTATCACAAAACACCGCTAAAGTCAAAACCATCTGACAATACATTTTGAAAAACACCTCCCTTTTATTCTGACACGGGATTGGGCCATGGGGTTGGACAAGATTTTTTACGGGTTCATCAGGATTTAAAATTTGACATGCCCGGCAATTTATTATAATATTCTAAGTTGAGTGATTGTCGAGTTTGCTAATCGGAAGATCCCGCACTAGCGGGAAGATTCAAGGCGCAGGGCGCGCAGTTGTAGTGTACTACCACAAGCGCCCTGAGACCTTTGAAAAATGGTCAATTTTGTTCAAGGCCAAGGAAGGCAAAAATTTTAACCACCCCGATGAAAAACCCATCGGGACAGGCATCCATACATTGAGGATTTTGAGGATTAAAATTTGAGTCTGACGCAGGAATTGGGCAAAAGGGGGCGTTTTTCAAAGGTCTCACCCTGCAACACAACAGATTCGGTATAATCGGCAAGCCCGAAGAGGTTCAAAAATGGAGGCAAAAAGATGCAGCACATCCGAAAAAATAAAACCCGCTTCAGCGTAATAACCGTCTTCGTAATTCTAATATTTGCGTCCACAGGCTTTTCTGCAGGATCGTCTGCGGGCAGAATCCTCCCCAAAGGCACCGTAAGCCTGTTCCACGACCATCAGAAGATCGGTGAATTCAGTTCCGAGGCACCCCTTCCGGAAGACACTCTAATGTCCGTCCAGGGAGAGTGCGGCGTCAAACTGAGCGATCTCTACCTTGTGGCTGCGGACAAAAGCCTTTTTTCTGTAACAACCGACTCCGATTTTCGAAGATTGACCGTAAAAACCGGCATCGTATATTTTGCCCTTTCCGCCCTGCCCCGTGCACTGGTATTTCAAACACCAGACGGCGTGATAACCATCCACGAGGTCATCCTCAAAGCCGCTTCAAACAGCAAATCGTTAAAAGGATACGTGTTCGTAGAAGAGGGTATTACACGGGTGGGGGTGCTCGAGGGCGGCGCCATGCTGATGATGGTGGACGATGGCAAGCCCATCACCATAGACGCCGGTCGTGAACTCAGATTGGCACAGGCTGAAATTTTCAAAGAAGAAAAAGAGGAAGGAAAAGCTGAAGAAGGCACTGCTGAAGGCACTGCTGAAGGGGAGGCTGCCGGAGAAACCGGCACCGCTGTCTCCACCGGCGGTGTATCAACAGCGGCTGTTGTCGGAGGTATTGTGTTGCTGGGTGGTGTAATCGCTCTTGCTGCCGGCGGTGGGGGCGGTGATGACGGCGGCGCAAGCCCAGCGTCACCTTGAGATTGCGAGACCTTTGAAAAATGTTCATTTTTGTTCAAGTTCAAGGAAGCCGAAAATTTTAACCACAGGTGCCCCGCAGGAAATGCCCTTGGGGTGAATACATTAAGTATTTCAAAGGTCTCATTGCAAAACCCCAAACGAACTCGATCAGATGCTTCAATTAAATATTTTTGCGGTAGCCCACCTGTCTCCTGGTGACCTACCGCTTTCCTTTTGATACCTTTGGAAAACATGTTGAAAAAAAACGAGCATATTTACATTTTTTTAACGATAGCCTTGGCCGCAGCATTTATAGCCGGCGTTTTAACCGCCTGCAGCAACAACCAGAACACCACCGAGGCCATCGTAAAGAAGTATGCCGCCGTACCGATCCCAGAGAATGAAATCACCCGCTTTAACGAACAGATGTTTGCCGCCGCCAAGATGCACACCGATCCCAGCGATTATCTCCTGGGAGCCGGGGATCTCCTCGAAATCACCGTATTTGAATCAGAAAATCTGAATACCACGGCCCGGGTCAGCTCCCGGGGATACGTAACCCTTCCGCTCCTGGGGCAGATCAAGGTCAAGGAGTTGACAGCCCGTGAAGCTGAGGTAAACATCGAAAATCTTTACCGGGAAAAGTACATTAAAGACCCTCATGTCAGTGTATTTGTCAAAGAACATCTGAGCCAGCGTGTGACGCTGGTGGGGCAGTTTAAACAGCCCGGGACCTACGAATACCCTTCAAAACAGAGCCTGCTGGATGTGATTGCCCTGGCCGGGGGCCTCACCGACAAGGCAGGACATACCGTCCAGATCCGGCGCCATTCCGTTCGCCCCGATGAACCGAATGTATTGCTGGTGGATCTGGATGAGTTGATAAAGGAAGGTCGTACGGACTTGAATGTGGACATCAGAGGTGGGGATATCATTTTTGCCCCCGAGGCCGGCCATTTCTTTGTGGACGGTGCCATCCGCCGTCCGGGATCCTACCCCATCAGAGATAAGCTGGAACTCGGAGAAGCTTTGCTGACTGCCGGTGGGATTGCACCTTGGGCCCTCAAGGATTCTTTGGTCTTAATCCGGAATGTGGATGGGAAAGAACGCAAAGCTATTGAGCTGGATCTGAACAAGCCGGACAGTCAGAAAACAGAAATCAAAGAAGGGGACATCATCGTGGTCAAAACCAGCTCCTGGGGCAAGATGGCTCACGGGTCAAGTCTTTGGTTCGGAATCCCTGGATTTGGCGGCGTGGGGTATAAGAACCCGGAGCAGTAAAAATCCTCTGGTTTAATAATTCAATTCCTTAACCCTAAACGAATCTTTGAACGGTTCAACCACCATGGAGATCCGGCCCTTGCTTTTCCGCCATTTTTTACTGCCGCTCAATTTGGCCCTCACCTGAAAGGTCCCCTCTATTCTAACCTCTCCGGTCTCGTCCTGGGTGGCATAGCGCTCTAGGTCGATGTTGTAAATCATCGAATCGATCTTGTTAAAATTTTTTCGGTACTGGGACGCCCAGGATTTAAACGGTCTGCCCTGTTCAAGAGCATCCGGGGCAAAAAACCTGCTGAACATGTCCAAGTTCTTTCGCTCATATGTCCGGCAGTATGCATTTAAAAAGGTTTTCAGGCGATCCTGCAGATTATATTGGGAAACCGTCCGTTTGGCGACGGTTTCAGGTTCAGCCTCAAGCGGTTTTACCGAGGACGCCGCCGCCTGCCCGGTGGCCGGTCTTTTGGAAAACACCGATGATCCGGCCAAGGACGTCTCCTTTATAGAAAGTTTTTTTGCAGCCGTCAGGCCTTTGTTTGACGGTTCTTTCTGTGTCTGAACCGGTTTTGGAGCAAGTTTCACAGCGGCGGGTTTCTCGACTCGTTTCCCGTAATCCTGCTGGGCAGTTTCGGATGTTTTCGGCTGTGCAGGGGTTTTCGCCGGCTTTGAAGCCGATGTGGAGATCTTGTCCGATGTCTTATCCGGCGCCGAAGCTGCCACAAGGGTTTTTTTGCTCCGGTCAGGTAACACTGCCCCAGACGTTTTATCTTCGGCGGGTGTTGCGGCCTTGGCCGTCTCCGCTGAACCGGAACCCAGTGCTAAAATAACCGGTACGCCGGTCTTTTCCGAAGTAGAGGGCATATTAGGCTTATCGGCAAACCGGGGCGGGGGCACAGCATCGAGTGGTTCGTCCTTTCTTGGAGCGATTTTTTTCGACGATTTGGACTCCGGAGGCCGGACGGTGGAAAAACGGGAGTCTTTCACGGGTTTGTCTTGTACTTTATCAGTAATTTTAATTTTTTCCGGAATCGGGGGTAGGATCAACGGTTTGTCATCTGTCGGCGCCATCTTCATGGAACGGGGCACTTCTTTGGGCTTTGTAATAGAAAAGATTCGAGGTTTAGTCCTGTTCGTTCCGTTCTGAAAATAAACATACCCGGCAATCGCCCCGATGGCCGCAAGAAGGACAACAACAAGGAACGTTGGCATCCTGCGCCCTTTCACAGGCTCCGGGTCCCTTTCCAAAGGAACACCATCCGTGTCCCGGCCGGAAAATCGCTGACTTTGCTCTGAAAATTCCCATTCCTGTTCAGGCATCCCCGGACCGCCCACCGGTGCCCCGGCCGGTGCCTCCGGCAAAGTGATTCCCCCTGCACTCTCTGATGGTATTGGCATGGATGGTGTCAAGCTCCTGGACATACCCGCTCAACAGGGCATGATCGCAGATGATATTGATCAATCGCGGGTATCCGCCGGAAAAAGCGAAGATCTCATCCATGGCGCCAGGGCTGAAAATAGGTGCTTCGGTACCGCTCACCCGGAGGCGATGTCTGATATAGGCTTCTGTTTCATCCAGGGTCAACTCCTCGATGTGATATCTTATGGTAATTCTCTGTCTGAGAGCCCGGTTTCTGTACTCCTGCAAGATATCCACGAATTCATTCTGCCCCACAAAAAAGATATTCAGCAGCCGGATGTGTTCCTGTTCAAGATTCGACAACAAGCGGATTTCTTCGAGGAGCTCCGCTTCCATCGCCTGGGCCTCGTCGATAATAAGCAGAACTTTCTGTTTCCGTTCACGGGCCTTTTTTAGAAATTGTCTGAAATGAATTATGAATCGACCTTTGCTTTCAAAGGTCTTGCCCATGTTGAAGGCCGAGGCAACCACATTGAAAAATTCGAGAACCCCGAGACTCGGATCGTAAATCGTGGCCGCCAGTGTATCCTCTCCAAGACTTTGGATCAGGGCATTGATAAGGGTGGTCTTACCGGTTCCCACATCCCCGGTGAGAGCCAGAATCCCTTTGTTTTCGATAATGGCGTATTTCAGGGTCGCAAGGGCTTCTTTGTGCTGTTCGCCAAGCCAGAGAAAATCGGGATCCGTACTCATTTGAAACGGCTTGACCTTTAAATTATAGAAAGAAAGATACATATAAGCGCCCTTAGGGTTGGCAATTAATTTATGGGATAAAATGCCTAAAATGATCTAAAATGACCTGCCCGCCAATGTTTATCTACTTGAAACCCTTCAGTCGTTTTAAGTAATGAGACGGAGGATGAAAAACACCGTTACTCATAAGCGGCTGTGGCAGGCGGGTCTAAAATGCCTAAAGTTTGTCCGGCAACTGCCGTCTCTTCTTTTTTGAAACCCGGTCGTCTCCATAACCGTAATACTGGTGGTAACTGTAATAGGATTTATACCCAAAGTGCTTG
>JAFCZV010000527.1 GCA_019314155.1 Deltaproteobacteria bacterium | reverse complement strand
CGTATTTGGTTGCGGCGGCAATCGGGACAGAGCCAAACGGCCGCAGATGGGTGAAATCGCCGGGAGATTTTCTGATCTTGTCATTGTTACGTCGGATAATCCAAGAACTGAACCACCCATGGAAATCATCGATGAGATTCTGGCTGGAACAAAAAATCTGCCGTTGCACATCTATACCCCATCAGATCTGAAGGAAGGGTTTCAAAAAAAAGGATGCGTTGTTGAGCCCGACCGAAGAAACGCCATACAGTTGGCAATTTCGGCCTCTTTGCCCAAAGATACGGTTCTGATCGCGGGCAAAGGGAACGAAACCTATCAAATCATCGGGGATCAGACCCTTTCTTTTGATGACAGAGAAGAAGCCGGAAAAGCACTCTCAATGATCGACGGTCAAGGTTCTGCCCACAAATTTCAGGGATGTTCGGAACTTCAAACCGCCAATCCGAAGTCCGGAACCCTCAACCCGATTCCGTGGACCGTTGCTGAGATTCTCAAAGCCACCGGCGGAGAACTTTTTTGCGGTGATTCCAATGACACGTTTGCCGGGGTTTCCATCGATTCGCGCAGGATATCTGTTGAAGCCCTCTTTATCGCAATTAAAGGCGACGTTCATGACGGACACAATTTTATTGAAGATGTCATGAAAAAAGGCGTCGGCGGATTTCTGATCGAAAAAAATAGAACCCACAAACTGCCTGAACTAAGATTGTTAAGACCCGGGATCACGTGTATCACGGTAAATGACACCGGCAAAGCATTAGGCGACCTTGCAGCATTTAACAGAAAACGTACCAATGTTTCGGTGATCGCCATAACAGGTTCAAACGGGAAGACCAGCACCCGAAACATGACAACAGGAGTCGTTTCCCGTCGTTTTTGTACATTGTCGACCCACGGGAATTTAAACAACGAAATCGGGCTTCCCCTGACCCTGCTGAATCTTAACAGACACCATCGATGGGCTGTTTTGGAACTGGGTATGAATAGACCCGGAGAAATTGAACGGCTCGCCCAAATCTGTTTGCCGGATTTAGGGGTTATTACAAATATCGGTCCTGCACATCTTGAAGGGTTGGGCTCCCTTGATGCTGTCATGCAAGCCAAAGGTGAACTACTGGGAAAAATTAAGCCGGAAGGCACGGCGGTTCTCAATGCAGATGATCCCAGACTTTTGAAACTGGCGTATACAACCTCCAGGAATATTTTGCTCTTCGGCGTTTCGGCAGATGCTGCAATCCGGGCCGAGTCCATAACGAAAAAAACGTCGGGACTTTCTTTTGTCCTGGTGCTCCCAAGAGAACGGATCCGGGTTGATCTTAAAACTCCGGCTGTTTTCATGATTTCAAATGCGCTGGCAGCAGCGGCCGTGGGCCATCTTTTGGGTTTAACTGCCGGTGAAATCAAGGAGGGCCTCGAAGTTTTTAAACCGGTTCCGGGGCGGATGAACATCCTTAAAACCGATAAAGGTGTCCATATCATCGACGATACATATAATGCCAACCCGGGTTCAATGGAAGTCGCCATAAAGACCCTTAAGTCCTTAAAGGGTCAGGGCAGGGGAATTCTTATTTTAGGCGACATGCTTGAACTTGGGGAACATGCTGAGTCTCTGCACCGCGAGATGGGTTTCAAAGCTGCCGGGTCCGGTATCGAAAGGATATATGTAACCGGCGACTACGCCGAAAATGTCGTTGCAGGTGCATTGGAAGAACATATGGAATCCAGTGATATTTTCAAAGGTACCCGGGAAGAAATCCTGGAGGACATCATCGGCCGGCTCGATGCCGGCGATTGGGTTCTGGTGAAGGGGTCCAGGGGAATGGCCATGGAAAAGGTTGTTGAAGGGCTGTTTCGCCGGGACGGCAATTAAAATTAATGTAATAATTTTAACTTTTTCAAAATACTATCGCTTCAAGCATAATTAACAAATGATATATCATCTACTATTTCCGCTTCATACCACCATATCGGTCTTTAATGTATTCCGGTACATTACTTTCCGGACGATCTATGCCAGTTTGACGGCTTTTTTAATCTGCTTTTTGCTGGGGCCATGGGTTATTCGAAAACTGAGCTATATGCAGATCGG
>JAFCZV010000087.1 GCA_019314155.1 Deltaproteobacteria bacterium | reverse complement strand
AATCCAATGAAAAAAATAGGAATAATCACGCTTACAAGACAGCCTAGCTTGGCATATTCAGCCTTAAAGAAGATCGTTGAGGATTTAGGCTGCCAACCTTTATGCGGGGAGGCTATTGGGGCGGATTGCATATTTTTTTCTTTAGAAGAACTCACTTTGATTGGTCACGATTTTTTAGGTAACTTTCTAAAAAAAGTAGGATTTTCTGATGCGGACATCATTTTGATCTCCGCTCCATATTCCATGAATTTATTTGTTTTGCCAAAAGTTATGTGGTGTTTAAGAAGCATAAGTACTGCTCCTATTATACTGGGTGGAAATGAAGCCTCTAATAATTATAAAAATTTGATGTTATATCGATTTTCAGCTTTTGTGAATAAAATTGTGGATATTGCTCCTGATTTTATTGTTAGAGGGTCTGCTGAAAGCGTTTTATCCTCACTTTTACCTCTCCTCGGCAAAACGACGATGACAAAAAAATGGGATAAAGATTTTTTAAAAGAATTGTTTGAAATCCCGAACATTGTATTCTGGCTTCCGCAAAGAAAGGCTTTAGTTTCTACTTGTTTTTCCTCTGAAGATTTAGCGGAAAAAGATATTTTCGCTTATGTGAAGTATGGAGAAAAGTCTGTTGCAATAACGCTTCAGAGAGCGTGTATATGGGCCAAAAAAGCTCGTGGAGGGTGTTTATTCTGTGCAATAGCGAGTCAGTTTGGAAAAGATTTTCACTCTGCTGTTCATAGCGGTTTCTTTGTAAAAGATCTGGGTGATTTTTTGAAAAATAACCCGGAAATAAAATATGTCGATATTTGGGATGATACGTTTAATATAAATGAAGATTGGGTTATTAAAATATGTAACTATCTTAAAATTCTAAATAAAGATGTTGGCAGAGAAATTATATATTCATGCTTCTTAAGGCCCAAAGGATTGAATGAAAAAATAGTAAAAAAAATGAGAGAGACTAATTTTAGGGTGGCATTTGTTGGGGCCGACGCTTTAACCGAGGATCTTTCAAGGAGGTTAAGAAGAGGCTGTACAATTTCTGAATTAAATAAATCCATAGAAATTCTCGGCAAGGCGCGGATACAGCCAAGATTAAGTGTTCAACTGTTTTCACCTGAATCAACAATTGATGACGGTGGAATTACGGCTACGTTAGCATTGACATGTATAAAAAACGGAGAGTCAACGGTTCATATGCACCTTTATACCTTTCCATTATATGGATCTGATCTCTATAAGCTTCTTGAGGCTCGAAATAACTTAAAAAAAATCCCTTCATCCTTATTAAAAATAGATGGTAACGGCGGTTTTAAACCGTATTTAATAGCCTATGATTATATTAATTATGACCCGGATATGGAAAAAATTAAACAGAAAACCTACAAGCTTTTGGATATCTCAACCTCGTTTTATGTAAAAACTTATCCGGGTGATAACATTGACGCAAACAGACTCAAACAAATTCTAATACAAGTAAGAAGCTGGTGTTTAGAAGTTAAGAAAACACATAAAATCAAATCTATCTGGTACATGACAATCCTTTTGTTGGAAAATCAAGGCATTGGTTTAAATAAAAAGGAAATGCTCAATTTATTGTCAAAAAATGAATCCTCTCATAAGATTCCAGAGAATTTAAGAAAAGTGTACGGCAACTTTGGCTATAAATATACTTTATCAAGAAGTTTTGATGAAGTAATTGAAATCCTGATTAAAAATCGATGGGCCCAAAAAAATAGCAATAAAAAATATAGCTTGTCGTCGGAAGGCTTAAAGAAACTTAAATCTATGGTCGCAGAAGGAGAGGAAAACCATCTTAACATTGCAGCTTACGGCAAAATCAACAAATCTGAACTATTAAAAATCATCTAATTTTACCTTAAAAATCATCTTTTAGACTATTTCAAGAAAAGCCCAGTTCTTATATAGAGATTATGTTAAACTTCACCTGGAGGGGATTTTCTTTTTTCCAATAAAAAAGGGGGTGGGTATATGTTTCAATTTAGCACGGAACAGAAGGTTTGTGAGATAGGGGGTGTCAAGTTTGGGGGACAGCCTGGAGAGTATCCCGCTGTGTGCTGCTCTTCCATCTTTCAAAAAGGGGACAGGGTATTCGAAGGCAAAAGAAAGGAGGGATTTGACGAGAAGCGGGCCGAGGAAATGCTCAAGACTCAAGAAAAACTCTCGGAAGAGACCGGGGTGCCGGGCATGGCTGACATCGTGGCCAACACGGGAGCGGAATTCAAAACCTATATCGATTTCGTGACTTCCGTGAGTGATATGCCCTTTTGTATAGACGCCTGGATGCTGAAACCGAAGCTGGCGGGTGCGGCATACTGCGCAGAGAAGGGGCTTTTGGATCGTATGTTTTATAACAGTTTTACGGTCTGGGAACAGGACTTAGAGACAGAGGTGCGGGAGATATCCCAGATGGGTGTCAAGCATGTGCTTCTTGTAGCATTTGACCAGGAGGACCAGATGCCAAGCGGCCGGATTACCGGGACCCAGAAGATGCTGGATGTCATTGAAAAGGTGGGCGCTGATTTTGAGAGTATCTTTGTGGACACTTCGGTCATGAATGGCCCTGCAACCGCCATGTGCAGCATTGCAAACCGTATGGTCAAAGAAAAGTGGGGGTTTCCGGCGGCCAGTGCACCGAGCAACGGTTCTTACATGGATTTAGAAAGGTTCAAGGAACTTTGGGGGTTTAAAGGTTGGGCAGCGACCGATTGCGCATTGGAAGGCCTTGCGGCCTTTTTCTACCATGATATGATCTTCTCAGGGCCCATGGGCGGCGCTGTGCGAGTCTTTCCGGCAGTGGCCGCGGCTGAGGCATTTTTGGCAACTGCTGTTTATGCTGAGACAAAAAAGATGCCCGTGGATCCGAATCATCCGCTTTATAAACTGTTTCCCGACTTTGTCGAACAGTTGAAATCGCTGTAATGGTTTTTGTTTACAGGCGTTTTATAAGGCATAGACGTACAATCAAAAAGGAGGAACATTAGTTATGGCTGAACTGAGTCCTATTGAAAGAGTAAGGCGCTTTTGGGATCGTGAACCGGTGGACAAGATGCCGTTTTTTACAGGGATGGGCATGGTGCTCCAACCGGCAATAAAAAAGCTGGGCTACAAATTCGCATCAATCCACAGGGAATCTGCCGAGAAGCTTGCCTGGGCCGGTATTGAGTCTGCCAGGATGTTCAACCTGGATTCCATTGTGATTCCCTTTGACATGTGCTGGGAATCCGAGGCCCTGGGCAACGAGATTAGTCTTTATGAGGATTCGGATGACATCCTGTATCCCACTATCCCGTATAAGAACTGGACAGAGGTTGACCAGGTTGAAATTACCCAGGAACAGATCGACAACATCATGGACACCTTTCCGATGACCCTGATTCCCGAGGCCATAAAGATTTGCAAAAAAGAGGCCCCGGAGTTGCCCGTGGGCGCCTGGCAATTAGGGCCTTTCACCCAGTGCGGGCAGACCATAGAACTGGACAAGGTCCTAAAGGCGGTCTTCAAGCACACAGATCAGGTGGAACGCATTCTGGACCGGTTATCGGACATGATTATCGAGATTGGAAAAGGGCTTCAGGCCGCGGGGGCGGATTTCATCACCTTGCGGGAGCCGGGAGTGGCGGCGGATCTTCTCAGCCCCAAAACTTTCAAAGAGTTAATTGCGCCCCGGCTGACGCGAATTTTGGCGGCGTGGAAATCTCCCAAGGTGTTGCATATCTGTGGATCCACAGATCCTCTGGTCGAGATGATGTGGAAGTGTGTTGTTGATTCAGGAGGCCAGGCGGTCAGCTTTGACATAAAGAACGATTTGGTAGAAGCTCGGAAAAAATTAGGGGACGATGCGATCATTCTTGGCAACTATGACGTATTTAAACTCCCGTGTGCTGAAGAAACGACCGTAGAGGAGGCTGTCGAAGGTATCAAGACCAACATTGACGGACTGGTTGATGCGGTTTGGCCGGGTTGTGATCTCTGGCCCGATATCAAGGAGGAGAACTTCCGTGCCATGGAAAAGACAGCCAGGGAGTATAAACCCGGACCTACTCCGGCGGTGGGGAGGATCTAGTTAAGAATAAAATATTAAAGAGAGGAGAATCTATATGGCGACGAAGGAAGAATTGTTTGAGATCTTAAAACAGGGTGTAATTGACTACCAAGAAGAACCGGTAAAAGAGGCGTCCCAGCAGGTTCTGGATGATGGGTATCTGGCCCTTGAGGCGATCATGGACGGACTGGCTGCCGGTATGGAAGTCGTTGGCGACCTTTACGAACGGCACGAATATTTCGTTCCCGAGGTGCTGATGTGCGCAGACGCCCTTTATGCCGGTCTGGCTATTCTGAGACCTCATGTTCCCAAGGCGGAAGGCGGCTCAGTAGCGCAGGTTGTTATCGGCAGTATTCAGGGCGATGTCCATGACATCGGTAAAAACCTCGTGAAGATGATGTTTGATGTGGCGGGCTGGGAAGTCTATGATCTGGGCCGGGACGTTCCCCTTGAAAGTTTTGTGGAGGAGCAGTTGCGGACAGATGCCGATGTGGTGGCCATGTCGGCGATGATGACCACCACCATGCTGGGGATGAAGAAGGTCATCAAGATGATCAAGGACAAAAACCCGAATGTGGCCATTATGCTGGGCGGAGCACCGGTGACACAGGATGTGGCCACACTTTTTGGTGCTGATGGTTATGCCGAGTCTGCCGGAAATGCAGTGGCGGAAGGTATTAAAATGATAGCCCGGCTCAGGGAGTATGAAAAGAAAAAGCATGAATAAATTGTTATCAACAGGATTGGAATACCGGGCTGCCTGGAATTAAGCGGATTGCAGCCCGGGTTTCCATACCTGAGGTCGTGTTAAAAGGAGGATATGAGCGCATGGAAGACAACAAGGCCATGGTGATTTTTCAACCCTCGGGAAGCCGGGGGTTGGTCCCTAAAGGCGTTACGTTGATTGAGGCTTCGAGATTGCTGGGCGTTGACATTGAGGCTCTCTGCGGGGAGAAAAAAGTTTGTGGAAAGTGTATTGTTCGCATTGAGGAAGGATTGTTCGAGAAATTCGGAATCGAATCCGGCATGTCTCATACGAGCGAGTGGAAAGAGGAAGAGAACGAGTTTATCACAGCCGAACGTAAAGAAAGCGGCCATCGGCTGGGATGTGTCACCAAAGTGGAAGGGGATCTTCTGGTCTTTGTGCCTGAAGAATCCCGCGCCGGCAAACAGGTGGTGAGCAAGGCTGCCCGGGATATACATATAACGCATAACCCGGCCGTGAAGGTTTATTATGTGGAGGTGAACCCACCAACTTTTGAGGAGCCCACCGGAGATTTCGAAAGGGTTTGCAGAGGACTGGAAAGAGAATTCGGCGTCAAAGATCTAACCGCCGATATCTATACCCTGCGCCAGTTGCCCAACGCCTTGCGGGAAGGAAACTGGTCAGTCACGGTAAGCGTCTGGATGGATAAAGAAGTCATTCGGTTTCGGCCTGGAAAAGTCGAAAAAGCATACGGCATAGCAATCGATGTCGGAACCACCACGGTGGCCGGTTACTTTTGCGATCTGACAACTATGGAAGTCATCGACACGGTTTCCCTCATGAATCCCCAGTGCAAGTACGGCGAAGACGTAATGGCCCGCATTACCTTTCATATGATGAATGAAGATGGGCTTAAGCGCATGAGCGATGACATTATTGAGGGACTTAACTGGATAATCGACCAGGCCATAAAAAATACTTACCCACCCAAGAAAAAGAAAAAGAAGAAAAAAGGTGAAGAGGTCTCCGATGAATGGATCGAGGTGCCTGAGGAGGGCAAGACTTATCTCCGTCTGACCAGGGAAGACATCGAAGATATAACCCTGGGGGGCAATACTGCCATGCATCATATTCTGCTCCAGCTTGATCCGGAACATGTGGGTCTGGCTCCCTTTCCACCGGTGGTTCACCACAGCTTAGACATTAAAACACGAGATTTGGGTATCAATATCAACCCCTCATCGTATGTGTTCGTGCTTCCCATAGAGGCGGGGTTTGTGGGCGCGGATAACGTGGGTGTCCTGATTGCAGAGGAACCTTACAAGTCTGATGAGAATGCGCTCATTATTGATATCGGCACCAATGGTGAGCTGGTGTTGGGAAACCGCCACAAACTGATATCCTCTTCCTGTGCCACGGGTCCGGCACTGGAGGGAGCCCAGTTGTCATTCGGCATGCGGGCCGCACCCGGGGCAATTGAACGGATTGAAATCGATCCGGAAACCCACGAAGTGAATTATAAGGTCATCGGCCGGGATGCCTGGCGAAAATATTCCGAAGCCAAAGATATGAAGGCCAAGGGCATCTGCGGGTCCGGAATCCTTGACGTACTGGCCGAGCTTTATTGCGCCGGAATTATCACCAAGACCGGTGTATTCAATATGGAACAGAAGTCTGATCGTTTTCGCAAAAACCCGGATACAAAACAGCCGGAATTTGTGCTGGCCTGGAAAGAGGACTCCAGCATCGATAGGGATATTGTGATTACCCAGAAAGACATCCGGCAGATTCAGTTGGCAAAGGGAGCCCTCTATGCCGGCTGCATCCTCATGCTTCGTCGCATGGGCCTGGACAACCCGGATTGCGTAAAGATCGCCGGCGCTTTCGGGACCCATGTGGATCGCCAAAAGGCCCTGATCATGGGTCTCTTTCCGGACTGCAAGATCGATATGGTCCAGAGTGTGGGCAATGCAGCCGGAGACGGGTGTCGCGCGGCGCTTTTGAACGTTCAAAAACGCGTGGAGGCCAACTGGTGTTCCCGCAATGTGGAATACGTCGAACTCACGGTGGAGGGTGACTTCCAGAAGCAGTTCATGGAGGCCATGCAGCTTCCGCATATGACACACGAATTTCCCCATCTGGAGGAGGGTCCAAGGATTCAAGGGGTCAAGGGGTCAAGTAAGGCTTTGAGCGAAGGAGAGTTTGGTAAATGATGAAATGTTTGTTTCCGGATCTTAGAGAATAATGGCGCCAATTATACGAGTGCAAGTAGAATCCGGCATTTGTGGTTTTCCCTGTGTTATTGAGGCATGGAAGAAAGGACCCCGGGCTGTTTCCCTTAAGATTACCGGATCGGAGTGTGAACATATCAAGCGTTTGTCCGAGGATGTTGTCCAGATGGGTTTGAGGGATCTTTTTAAGCCTGTGACCAAAAATCCGGTTTATGTTTCTGCACAGCAGGCGGGCTGCCACTCTTCCTGCCCTGTCCCTGTTGCAGTGCTAAAAGCGGTTGAAGTGGCTATGGAGATGGCCCTTCCCCGGGATGTAAGGATCAAGTTTGAAAAATAAAACGGAGCAAGGGTTTATGGATAGCGGAAAAATCGTGTCCTTCAAGGACAAGACCGGGATATCCCATTCCTTGATCCAGCGTCTTCTTAAAAAGGCCAAGGACTATGGTTTGGAAGCAATTTTTCCATTTTCTGTTGATAAAATTATTATTGCAGAATGGGTTAATCTGAAATGCTGTTACGGGTGTAACCGCTACAATACCAACTGGTGCTGCCCGCCTGCCACGCCTGATATTGAGAGGGTTCGCACGGTTCTTGGAGAATATTCCACCGCGCTTCTATTGGTCGGCACCCAGACTTGCCCGGATTTTTATCGTAATAATGCCCGCAAAAGGGCCAATCAGGTACGTTACTGGAAGGGAACTTTAAGTTTAGAGCGTATGCTCTTTCTGCAAGGGTATTACAAGGCTTTCAGCCTGGTGGGAGAGACCTGTGCGCTTTGCAAGGAGTGTGCTTATCCGGAAGCTTGCCTCTTTCCACAGGAGAAAAGGCCTTGTGTCGAGTCCTTTTACATTGACGTGATTGGAACGCTTAAAAATCTCGGAACGACCTCAAAGGTTGCAAAACACAGGAATGAATCTTTCAGTTACTATGGCATCATTCTTGTGGAATAGAGGGAAGGATTATCTTCTATTGTTCAATGGATGAGAGCAATTATGACATTGGCCGAAGAACATTTACTTTGTGACGTGGTCCTTATTGCAGGATTTTTAGGGGCCGGGAAGACCACGCTGCTGAGGAACATATTGCAGTGGCCCGGTGACCTGTCGCAGACGGCGGTATTGGTCAATGAATTCGGTAAAATCGGAATTGACGGGGAACTTCTTGATGGATTCGACACCCAGGTTGTGGAATTGACAAACGGCTGTATCTGCTGTACGCTAAAAGCCGATCTTCTCAAATCCGTCAAAGAAATTCTGGACGGGTTTCATCCGAGCCGGCTTTTCATCGAAGCCACGGGAGTGGCTGACCCATTTGAGATTTTGGGCTTACTGGATTCGTCTCAAATAAAAAAACGTATTGGCGAAATAAAAGTCATTACGGTTTTGGATGGGGACTTGTGGGAGGGACGGGAATACTTTGGCCCTCTATTTTACAATCAGATCAAAGCGGCTGAGCTATTACTCTTTAACAAGGTTGACCTTCTGCCCAAAGAAGACATCCCCAGGTGTCTTCAAGAGATCCGGGAAATTAAACCTTCTTTATCATTGGTGCCGACTCTCCACTGCCAAATTGATCCCGAAGTACTCTGGAAACTTGCCGTTAAGACGGATCATGCAGCAGAGCTTTATTTTCCTTTTGTGAATCTAAATCAAAAAAGCGCTGAAGAGATAGGGTATGTAACTTTTGCCTTTGAAGAGAACGTTCCGTTTAAGATGGATTGTTTTCAACGTTTTGTCGAAGCCCTGCCCGTCAAGCTTTATCGGTTGAAAGGCTTTGCTCTTATAGAGAATAAACTGTTTTTAATAAATCACGTTGGCGGCAGGACGGATTGGAAAGTGCTGGATACAAAAGGGACGACAAAGCTGACCTTTGTGGGTTGGCAAGTGAGCGAAGATCAGATAATCGAGGATCTTCAGGTATGTTTGAAGCGTGATTACACTTAAGACGGCGAGATTAAACCGTAGAAAGGGGGTGGTGTTTTTAAAAATTGAAAGACCGACTCGTAAAACGAGGAATAAAAAAATTTTAACAAAGGAGGAAACTCATGGCCAAACAGATGTTAATCGATGCCTACAGGGGAAAAAGGACTGATATACCACCCTGGGTGCCTTATGCAGGGGTTCATTGCGCCTTTATCATCAATGAACCGGCAGACAAGTTTCTTCAGGATCCCGAACTTTTAGCTAAAGGGCTTGTGGAGACTGCCAGGAGGTATAAAGCTGATGGAATTCCTCTGCTTTTTGACCTGTCAGTGGAAGCCCATTCAGTGGGTTGTGATTTAAAGTGGTGGCCTGACAATGTGCCGTCTGTGACGACCCATCCATGCTCTGACAGGACACCGGCTGATGCCGGGCTCGTGCTCCCCACCAAGGAGTCGGGTCGCTGGCCGGTGATTTTTGAGGCAGCCAAGATTGCCCGACCCCAACTGGATGAACTCGACTGTGTTCTGATGGGGCTTTTTTGCGGCCCGTTGACCCTGGCTGCTCATCTGGCGGGGGTGAGAATTTTTACCGATGTTTATAAGAATCCGGAATTTGCCGATGAGGTATGCAAGTTCGCCGGTGAGATCGGAGCCCTCTCAGCGCAGTTTTATGCGGAAATGGGGTGTGAAATTATCGCCAATGTTGATCCGGTGGCCTCCCAGATCAAGTCGGAGACATTTCAGCGCTATGTAACCCCCCATACTAAGGCGGCAACCAAGGTAATCCACGATGCAGGTTTGACTTCGTCCTTCTTTATTTGTGGTGATGCCACCAAGGTCATGACAGATGTTGCCACAATCGGAACCCACGGTTTCGCAATCGATGAGCAGATGAATATGAATTTTATCCGCGATCTTGGCCGGAAACATGGTGTTGGTTTTGGCGGCAATCTTAAACTGACCCTGGCGCTAAGCCTGGGCTTGCTATCGCCCAGAGAGGATGCCATCGTCAGCCTGGCTGCCGGAGGTCACATTGGATATACATTCGCCCCTGGCTGAGACATGCCATACGATGTTCCGGTGGAACATATGGATCAAGCCATTGAAGCGAGAGACTGGTATTATCAATATTACGCCAAGTATCCGGAGTCTTGGTAAAAATCTAAGAAAGGAGGATACGTTTATGGCAGAGAAAATTAATATTGATGTGCTGACTTTGGACAGTGTGCAGTGCGCTGCCTGTGGATACATGATGGAATCCATTGCAGCCTTGCCCTCGGATGTCCAGGAGATGATCACATACAGGGAGTGGTCTATCAAAAACAAAGACGGCATCGGCAAGTTCATTGAACTCAAGGGTAAGGTTCTGCCAACTATCTGCATTGAAAATGACCTTGTATTTGAAAGTATTATTCCCCAATATGAGGAACTCATTGATGAAATGGCAGCACGGGCCCCTACCGAGGCGATGAGAGACCGTATCATTTCACTCCGCGAGGTTGGGTTTGAATTTGACAAGATACAGGAAAACCTTGCCAAAGCCGGTGCAGGTATGCACACTCGTGTGGATTCCAAAATGTGAGTTGATCACTACTCTAAAACCTAAAAGCCGGGGCCCCGCGAGGGGCCCCGATTCTGCCCGAATGAAGATTAACTTCCTGCCGATTAAAGATCATATGTTTTCAATTGATAGTAAATTTGCAAAGCAATGCTTATTCAATCTTTCTGTTTTTTCCTGATTAGCCACATGATTTGTCTAAAGATGCGTTCAAGTAGGAATAACCGGCTTTCAATTATCAAAAGAATCAAGGGAGTTGTTATATAGATGATGGAATTCAATGAATCGGTGCAAAAGCTGCGACAGTTTGTTATTGACCATGGTTTGCCCAAAACAGATATGGCTCTTTTTGGAATTAAGTGCCTGTATTGCGGAAAATCGGATCGTATCAGACAGCTGGAAAGCCCGAATCAATTACATGAAAAAATGGATCCCAAGGATATGCAGAGATATTCTGACCTTTGGAAGCGTTTTACACAATCAGGTGATTCTCTTGGTGTTTGTAAATTCTGTCAGAACCTTCTAAAACTCTATATGGAAAAGGGAAAGGCCGAAGCTTTATATGAATGAATTAGATGGTTGAAATTTGAGAATAAAAAGATGGTATGATTCTTTAGCCGATAATGAAATACAAGTTTTAGGTAAAGGAGGTGAAATCATTAAAGGAGGTGAAATCATGAAAGTCGAGGTATTGGGGCCGGGCTGCAAACGTTGCGATGATCTTTATGATAACACGGTGTCGGCTGCTTCAGAGTTTGACCCTTCTGTTGATATTGCAGTGAAGAAAGTAAAAGACATAAATTATTTCGCCAAAATGGGTGTATTCATGACACCGGGTCTGGTCATTGAAGGCAAGGTGGTATCGGTGGGTAAGGTCCTTTCAATTGAGGAAATCAAAGAAAAAATAAAGGAAAGTATGTAAGCCATGTCCGATATAACTTATGTTTACATGATTACCGGTTTTTTGGGAAGCGGAAAGACCACCTTTTTAAACCGTATCATTAACAGGTTCCCCGAAGATATGAAACTGACGATTTTGATGAACGAATTCGGTGAGATCGGTTTGGACGGCACATTAATAGAGGGGGACGAAATCGACATGATGGAAATCAGTAAAGGATCCATCTTTTGTGTTTGCGTTAAAACCGATTTCATCAAAGGCCTTTACGAGCTGTGCACCAGTGTCCAACCTGATGTCCTTCTGATCGAATCGACAGGCGTCGCCAATCCGTCAGACTTGAAAAGGGATTTGAAACTCCCTATCTTTAATGATCGCTTTCATTATTTGGAGCAGTTTTGATGCCGTACATTTTCTGGATGCTTATGAAATTTATGCCTCTTTGGAGAAACAGATCGCATCTTCCACTGTTTTTATTATTAACAAGACGGATCTGGCCTCTTCCGAGACCATTGCAGACGTCAAGAAGGTAATACGTGAATTTCATCCTGATCCGATATTTTTTGAAACGACTTATGCCGACATCCCTCTGGATACATTCTTTTTCTTTGCAGAAAAGACGGAACACGTTGATAAGGAATCAGCCCCTGAGAAAGATAAAAGACCCGCATTATCAGAAGATGAGCTCGATAAGTTTATTGACGATCTTTTAGACAGCCCTGATATTGAGATTACACCGCCGGACCTGCTTATGTCGGTTGCTTACCGATGGTCAGGTGATAATCTTGATCAGGTTAAAACAGTTGCTGAAGGCTTACCTCCTTCGGTTGTGCGTTCAAAAGGTTTTTTAGAGGAAAAAGGTGAAATGTATTTATTTAATTATGTCATGGGTGATTGGACGATTGAAAAAACTAAAATTCCAAAAGATCGTATTCAGCATAAAAACGTTGTGGTTTTTATCGGGCCTCCGGAATCGATGGAAGGAATTGAAAAGGTCGCTCAAACCGGAAACTGGTCCAATTTAGGGGTATTTCAACCGATGGCCCAG
>JAFCZV010000526.1 GCA_019314155.1 Deltaproteobacteria bacterium | reverse complement strand
AAGGGGATATTGTGGCGACGATAGAACAACGACGGAAAACAGACAGGGAGCGTCGGGAACGTTGGCGCAAAAGGAAGCTTTCAGAGGGCAACAAACAGATTCAGGTTATGATTACACCGGAGGCTCAAAAGGTTTTAAAGCTGGAAAAGGAGCGTTCCGGAGAGCCTTTCGTTCAAATTATTAATCGTGCGATCATGAACATCGGCAAAGCTCATCCAAGTATTTCGGAAAAAACAGCGCCCCGTCCGAGCATCTCAGAAAAAACAGCGCCCCCTCCCGGCAAATCTGCTAAAGCAAGGGAACGAGCCAGAACTTCTGACAAAATAACGGCACATTCCCCGGAGCAATTGAGCTTATTCATAGGATCAGAAAACTAGGTCGAAAAAAGAATCTCATTCGCCACTGACGTGAATATTCAAAAACACATTAAAAAGGATTCGGCAAAGGCGTTCCGGCACAGTCGGCGGGCGGCAAATTGATGCACCGGAGTTGTGATAATACTCTGGTTACCAAACATGAGAATAAGGAGTATCGCTCTGGTAGACATAACGCTCAAAGACAACCGCAGAGGTTTTACCTTGATAGAGATAATGATAGTGATTGTCATTATCGGCATCCTGGCAGCCATGGCAATTCCGAACTATCTCTCTTATCGAGAAAAGGGGAAACTTGCACGGGCTTTATTTGAATTGAGATCCATCGAGACCGCGCTTTCGGTTTTGGCCGTCGACACCGGTATGTGGCCTCACAAAAGACAGGTCGGCGACGTCTCGGGTAATGAGGTCTGGGATCTTAATTTACCCAGTGCCGGACTGATTGCAACAGATGGGGGCTATCCCGGTTGGAACGGGCCGTATCTGGCAAATATTTCGCGGGATCCTTGGGGGAACAACTACTTTTTTGATAACGATTACAAAATAAACCAACAGAATGTTGTTGCTATCGGTTCTTTTGGCCCTAATGGGGTAGGTCCCAACAATTACGACGCTGATAATATCATCCTGATTGTTTCTTCTGATTAATAATCGCGGGTAAGACTTTTTGTCGTTACTTAAATATGAAAGTCAGTGTTTCTTGCCTAATTTTTTCCTTTGCTTGACACGCAATTTTTATATCCTTATATTTATTGAGATTAATTAGTGCAGTATTTTTCTTTTTAAATTACACTGGATTCCTAAAAGCAAGCTGTTTATGAAAAATTTGAATATAAAGATATCAAGTTCTGCCAAAAAATTTATTTGCGAAAGAGATATAGAAGACGTTACGTTTAATTTAATAGAACAGGATGTTGCGGGATGCTGTATAGGTATAGCCAAGGAAATTAAGCCCGTGTATAAAGCTCCGGCAAATGCATCAAATTACAGGTACGTTCAAGTTGAAGGGTATCACTTCTTCATCTCAAGAAAAATCAAGATTCTTGGTCCGTTGACTTTGACCACGGAAGGCTTGTGGAAGAAGCGACTCTTTCTAAGCGGTGCCACCGTGCCAATTTAGTTAATGGTCATAAATAAACGATACAACGAACCTGACGTAAGATGAAAAAAACGCCCGAGCAGCAACCAGATTGTGCTCGGGCGTAAATGTTTTGTTTTCTATTCAACTATCGCGAATTGCAGCTATGATGCAGTGACCATCTCTTCAGCATAATGAGCTTTTAGCACGATTATGCTTTCGATAATCATCCAAATCTCCAATACCAATACAATCAGTCCAATGCACAAGAGCAGCCAGTTGGAAGTGTTAAAAAATTTCTGAATGTTAAGGATCATGGCCCATCCGGTCATAAAAATCATAAAAACCATTGGAATGCCGGTATAGGCTATGCTCACCTTTTTACGTGCAAGATAGATGGTAACCACCAGGAGCGCCAACCCGGCCAACAGCTGATTTGTCGCGCCGAACAACGGCCAGAGGGTGAGGGCGCCTTTTCCGCTGCCGTTGTAGAAAGCCAGGATCAAAGCAGTAACCACCGCGATAATTGTTGCCGGATGCTTCTTGGCAACAGCCGGAACTCCACAGGCCGTGCCCAATTCAGCGACAATATATCGTTGTAACCGTGTTGCAGTATCAAGGGTGGTAGCTGCAAAAGA
>JAFCZV010000525.1 GCA_019314155.1 Deltaproteobacteria bacterium | reverse complement strand
CTACCTAAATCAATCCAAAATCCGCAATCTAAAATCCAAAATGATAGTTCTACAGGACGACTGATTCTTTAACAGGATGCGACTTCAAATATTCCAATCGATTCAATCCGTTTACGTAAGCTTTGGCACTGGCGGTGATGATGTCCGGATCCGCACCCCGGCCCAATGCCAGAAGTCCGTTTTCTCTCAGGCGAACCGTTACTTCCCCCTGGGAATCTGTACCGCCGGTCAAGGCACTGACCGAAAACCGTAACAGTTCCGATGCGGTTCCGGCGAGCTTTGCAATGGCATTAAAGGCCGCGTCGATCGGTCCATTCCCATAGCCCGCGCCCTGCATCGATCTTCCGTTGACCTCAAGCTTGACACTGGCCATCGGCAGCACGGTTGTACCGGCCGTTACATGAAGGTATTCCAGCTTAAAAATATCCGCGGTACGCAAGATGCCCTCGGTCACGATGACTTCAAGGTCTTCATCGACGACGTGCTTTTTCTTGTCCGCCAGCTCCTTGAATCGGGTAAAGACAAGGTTGATTTCTTCATCGGATAAATCGTAGCCCATGGTCTTTAGCCGTGAGCGCAGCGCATGTCTTCCGGAATGTTTGCCCAGGACGAGCTTGTTGGTACTGAGGCCGATCGTTTCCGGTTTCATAATTTCATAGGTCATGGGATTTTTCAGCACCCCGTCCTGATGAATCCCCGCCTCATGGGCAAATGCATTGGCGCCGACAATGGCCTTATTGGGTTGCACCATAATGCCGCTGATCATGCTGACCAGCCGGCTGGTCGGATGGCTATATTCTGTGTTGATGGAAGTCGTTAGACCCAAAGAATTGTTGCGTGTCACCAGCGCCATGACGACTTCTTCAAGAGAGGTGTTGCCGGCCCGTTCCCCGATTCCGTTGATGGTCACCTCGGCCTGCCGGGCACCCGCGGTAATTGCCGAAAGCGGATTTGCCGTTGCCAGACCCAAATCATTGTGACAGTGTACGCTTAACACGGCCTTGTCAATATTGGGCGTGTGGGCTTTTACATAGCTAACCAGATCAGAAAATTCCTGCGGGATGGCGTAGCCGACGGTATCGGGCAAGTTAACCGTAGTGGCTCCGGCTTCAATGACGGCTTCAAATACCTTGCATAAAAAATCGCGGTCGCTGCGGGAACCATCCTCGGCCGAGAACTCGACATTGCCGGTTAAAGAGACGGCATATTTTACAGCCTCGACTGCGGCGGCGACCACTTCGTCCCGGGTCATTTTTAACTTGTATTCCAGATGGATGTCCGAGGTCGCAATAAAGGTGTGGATTCTGGGTTTGGCGGCGTGGCGGATGGCCTCCCAGGCACGGTCGATATCGTCTTTGGAGGTGCGCGCCAGGGCCGCCACTTCCGTTTTTTTCAGCTTAGCGGCAATTCGCGAAACGGCTTCCAGATCCCCATCGGATGCGGCCGGAAAGCCGGCTTCCAGTATATCCACACCCAATTTTTCCAACTGGGTGGCCAGTCGCAATTTTTCGGCTGTATTCATACTGGCGCCCGGACTCTGTTCACCATCTCTTAAGGTGGTATCAAATATGAGTACGTGATCATTCATTTTTCTTTTACTCCCCGTTGGTTCGTTAAATAGTTGTGGTATTGGATCTGCTTATGCCGAATTTTCGATTCTTAATTTTTCCTGGTTGCCGAGTTTGAATTGAAAACTGTCCGCCAGAGCCTGCCAGCTGGCCTCGATAATATCCTCGGAAACCCCCATGGTGCTCCAGATCTGATGTTGATCCCGTGATTCTATTAGAACCCTGACCTTGGCCGCAGTTCCGCGGGTGCCATCAATTACCCGCACCTTGAAATCGACCAGACGCATCGTATCCAGGTCCGGATAAAATTTATCCAGGGCTTTTCGAAGGGCATTGTCCAAGGCACTTACTGGACCGTATCCTTCGCCGGCCGTAATCTCTTTTTTATTTCCGACGCTGATTTTAATTGTTGCATGGGCACTGCAGGGTTGGTCTTTGTCCTTTTCGATGGTGACCCGGAAGGATTCGAGTGTAAAATGAGGCTTAAATTGATCGGTAAACTTTTCTAAAAGAATTTTAAACGATCCGTCGGCAGTA
>JAFCZV010000524.1 GCA_019314155.1 Deltaproteobacteria bacterium | reverse complement strand
TCTTTGGCCCGCTCCAACGTATATGTATCGGAAAAAGCCCCGGCCGCATCGGTAGGACCGTCAGTACCATCCGTGCCCCCGCTGAGAACAACAACATTCTTATGCCCCGAAATATCAATAGCTGCCGCAAGAGCAAACTCCTGATTCCGTCCACCCAAACCATTTCCTGAAATGGTTACTGTTGTTTCCCCGCCGGAAAGAATACAGGCGGGTGGAGATATCGGGTTCCCGGTTTTAATGATTTCCTTGGCGATGGCGCCGTGGATTTGTGCAGCATATCGAGTTTCACCGACAATCATTGAGGACAGTAGAATGACGTTGTATTGCAAGCGTTCAGCTTTCTCTTTGGCAGCCATAAGGGATTCGATGTTGCTGGCGATAATAAGATTTTGCGTTCTTTTAAAAGCAGGGTCGTCGGCTTTCGGCGTTTCTGGTGTTTTACCGGAAATTCCGGATTCTATATGATTTAAGATGCTTTCGGGTATTTTGTCTTTGATGTGGTATCGTTCTAAAATTTCCATGCAATCGGCAAACGAATGGTTGCAGGAAATGCCGCTTGTGCAAGCCTGCCGCCTTTTATTTTTGAAGTATGCTTTCGCAGGGTATTTATTTCATGAATGGTGGCGCCACAGGAAAGCAACACTTTGATAGTGTCCTGTTTATCTTTTAGGGTTATGCCGTTGAAAGGAAGCGGGAGCAAGGCCGACCCCCCTCCTGAAATAAGGCAAAATATCAGGTCGTCCTTTCCTGATTTTTTCGCAAGGTTCAGTATGGCATCTGCCCCCTTTTCTCCGTTTGGATCAGGTAAAGGATGACCGGCTTCAATAAGATTGATTCGTTGAAGGTCGGCAAGATGATCATATTTTACGATGATGATACCTTCTGAAATCCTCTCCTCTAGAATATCCTCTAAAGCTGCCGCCATGGGAGCCGTGGCTTTTCCTGCGCCGATCACAAACAGATTTTTATATTGAGGGAGGTGATATGTCCGATTTCCAACAAAAAGGGATTCACCGTCAAGTTTGCAGCATCGTTTGACGGCAGCTCCAGGCTCAACAGCCTGTAATCCCTTGAAAAAAATTTCAGCCGCATTCTTTTTCATTGTGGAGATATTTTTTAAATGAATACCCATAATTGCTTGATGTCGCTCACAAAAGACTTTTTACAAAGCCGTCTTAACATGGATCAAATAAAAAAATTGTATGTTGAACAATTCCAACTGTCAAAGAGAAACTGTTTGCGTTTGTATTCTTGACAAAAACCGGAGATAAACGTATTCTTTGATAAAACACAGCATCGTTATACAACGCTTGCCCCAGCGCACTCACTTGGCGTACACTTGCGAGGTGACGGGCAAGCATACCTCCTAAAAAGGTGATTCAGAATACGTCAAAGACGTATCTTTGGTGGCAAAATATGGAAAATAATTCCCCGGATACTTTTAAAGGTCAGTTTCTCATGGCCATGCCTTCACTGCTTGATCAGAATTTTTACCAGACCGTTACCTGTATTTGCGAATATGCTCCGGCAGGGGCTTTGGGCATTGTTGTAAACAGAGTTCATCCTGTCTTGTCTGGAAAGGATATCTTTAATGAGCTTAAAATGGAGTTTGCATCCAATGCGGAATCCATTCCCATTCACATTGGAGGACCGGTTCATATGGGTGAGATCTTTGTACTCCATGGACCTCCATTTGGTTGGGAGGGGTGTCGTATGATTACGCCGAGGCTTGCCGTAAGCAATACCAAAGATATTCTGGATTCGGTTGCCATGGATAGGGGCCCAAAATCATTTATTATTGCCCTTGGGTGTGCCGGATGGGGGGCCGGGCAGCTGGAGTCGGAAATAAAAGAAGATGCCTGGCTTACATCCCCTATTTTTGAAGAAATTATATTTGATATGCCGATTGAAATACGCTGGAAAGAATCTTTAAAAAAAATCGGTGTAGATCCGGCCTTGCTTTTGAACACATCCGGTCATGCGTAACATATTTTGGTATTAAAAAAATATAAACAAAGGTTTATACCAGCCGTTTTCCCCTTTTAATTCCTCATCAAATACCGTCTTTCTTAACACTGCGAAAAGATATTATTTCGATTTTGGTTTCGATTTTGGTTTCTTTTTCGGTTTCTTTTTTTTAAGACAAACTTTATCTTTCTTTACAAATGCACAGAGTTTAGGATTGTAATATTCTTTGCAATTTAAGGGATTATATAGCGGGCATTCAGGATGTTTTTCTGACATAGATCACATTTTCCCTTCATCTATTGGTTTCCGTCTTAAAAACGGCCTTTTATTCCATAATAAAAACATTAAAAACATTAATATCATAAATTTTCATATCTTACAAGGCATTATGTACATAAGACAAAAAATGAAATATTTTGATTTGCGAAAAAAGGAGTCCGCCCGATCACCGGTGTTCCGGACAAGTGTATCACTGGAGAACCGTGAAATGTTGAATGCAGAATACAATATTTTTTCCCAAAGGCTATCAAAAGCTATCAAAGGAAATCGCTTTGACAATTAATTTAATATTAATACATTGTAATAAAAAGCGCCGCAACGCATTATGCTTTGAGTTTATCGGCCAACGTAATCATGAATGTTTAGACGGGGTGTTAATATTGATAAATTTGTAAAAAGTGAAACGTGAAATGTAAAACGACTTCATTTAGTACATTAAGAGGCAATATTACACAACATATAGACTTTTCACGTTTAACTTTTTGCTTTTCACGGAACTATCAATCAAATTTTACGAGTTCACCAGAATTAGAAATTTATGGTTAAAATGACAACATACAACTCACTTAAAAAAGATATTCTTCAGATAAATAAAGATATTTCCGGTCTTTTCCTCGATGCCCGATCGATCACCGGAACGTCAGACCATACGTTTGCAAACTGGCAGAAAACTTGTGACGCTATCAATAGT
>JAFCZV010000523.1 GCA_019314155.1 Deltaproteobacteria bacterium | reverse complement strand
TGTGAAGAGACCTCCATGACAACATGGGTAATCCCTTCCTCAAGCATTTGCGCCAGTATCTTCTGAAGATCCAATGATTCGGGCGTTGTTATCGGATTTTGAAAGGTCTTTCCCGAGTAACGGTAATTTAGGGTTCCGATGACACCCACATTGATACCGGCTTGTGAAAGAATCTGCTCAATTAAAAATGCCGTCGTTGTTTTGCCGTTGGTGCCGGTAATACCGATTAAAAAGAGTTTTTCCGCCGGATTCGAATAAAACCTGCCGGATATCGTCGCTAGGGCTCTTCGGGTATTTTCGACCTCTATAATTACGGATTCTCTGTTGACAGGTTTCTGGGTAACGATTGCCGATGCGCCTCTTGACAGTGCATCATCGATAAAATCGTGTCCATCTGCAACCAGACCTTTTATGGCAATAAACAGTCCCCCCGGCTCAACATCCTGTGCCCGGTAATGGATGGAGCCTATCTCAGGGTCAGGTGAAAGCGAAACTCTTGCAATATCCGGGTCATGGTGTTCAGTGGTTTGGGTTTCCATAATCGATTCGTTGGATTTCGCCCGTATGCCGTGAAATTTTACTGGACGGACGGTTTTTAATAAATTCGAAAGCTGCACTCTTTTGTCTTGCTCCCCAGAGAGACGATTAATCCGTCTGTTTTACTTTTGGGTGATATATTCATATAGGCCAGAGTTTTCTGAGCAATATTTCTGAATCCCGGAGCCGCAATTACACCCCCGTAATGCTGTCTTTTAGGCTCATCAATGACCACCAAAATTGCAATCTTCGGGTGTTCTGAAGGCACAAAGCCGACAAAAGATGATATATATTGCCCCCTCGCATAGGTGCCGTTCTTACCGATTTTCTGTGCTGTTCCTGTTTTGCCGGAAACGGAATACCCCTCAAGTGCGGCATTGACACCTGTGCCGCCTTCGGTGGTAACGGTCTGCATGATGCGGGTTAAGGTTTTGGCGGTTTTTTCTGAAATTACCCGCCGCCCTTTACTTGGGCCGAAGCTTTTTATGAGGCGTCCATTTCGATCGGTAATAGCCTGAACAACATAGGGCTTCATGTAAATCCCTTTGTTCGCAATGGCAGACGTCGCGGCGACGAGCTGCAATGCTGAAACCGATATCCCCTGTCCGAAGGAGATGGTGCCGGCGTCGATTTTTGTCCACTTTTTGAAAGATGCCAGGCTGCCGGCGGTTTCTCCGGGACAGTCTATTCCGCTTTTTGTTCCGAAACCGAAATTGCGCAATGTTCTGAATAGAGATTCAGACCCTGTTTTTGTGCTGAATTTGATAGCGCCGATATTGCTCGAATATTTAATAATCTGTTGCAGAGAAAGCCATCCATACTCGTGGGTATCGTGAACAACGTGTCTGCCCACCTGATACGCACCATTTTCGCAATAAAAGATACTCTTCGGCGAGCTACTGCCGGACTCTATTGCCGCTGCGGCACTAAAGATTTTCATGGTTGAACCCGGTTCAAATGGATCGGTGATAACCCTGTTCCGCCAAAGCTTTTGGTCGAACTCATTTAAGGCATTGGGATTTAAAAAAGGAAAGTGTGCCAGCGCCAATACAGCACCGGTGCCGGTGGCCATTACAACGGCCATTCCGGATTTTGCCGAAAATTTTGTCACGGTTTCGGCGAGGGTTTTTTCAACAATGTATTGGATGTTGCTATCAATGGTGAGAACAAGATTTTTCCCGATAGAATCTGAACCGGTTATGTTTTCAGCTTCAAATCCACGACCGTGAGCATCCCTTAAAACCGTATATCGGGAAACATCCCCCTTGAGATCATCGTTGTAATAAAATTCGATCCCTTCCAGGCCGTGATCGTCAATATCGGTAAATCCAATGAGCTGGGAGGCGAGTGTTTTGTTGGGATAAAAACGCTTATGTTCGCGTAAAAAATCGAGGCCTTCGATGTTAAGATTCCTGACGGTTTCGGCCTCCTTGGGGGTTACTTTTCTTTTAATCCATACAAACTTTTTTTCAGAAGCAAGTCTTTTAGCAAGCACATTACGGTTGATTTTCAGCGCCTTCGCAAGTGATTTTGCTGTTGCCTTCGGATTTTTTATTTGTGGCGGGTGTGCAGCAA
>JAFCZV010000522.1 GCA_019314155.1 Deltaproteobacteria bacterium | reverse complement strand
CAACGTCTTTGAGGTCTTCTGGAAAGCCCTTCATATTGAAGAACACAAGTTAAGGAAGAGAAACGAAGAAATAGAGACCATCTTGAACGCTATTCAAGATTTTATTATGGTCATAACGCCCGAAATGGATATTGTTGAAGTCAATAATGCATATCTTGAAAAGATGGGCTATTCCCGCGAAAAAGTAATTGGCCGCAAGTGTCATGAAATCTATCAGCAAATCGTCTATCCTTGTGACAACTCAGAAATTGAATGCCCCCTTAATGAGGTTATACGCAACAAAAGGCCTTGCCGCCAGGTCCGAACCCGTGTGGGCCATGAAGGCGAGCTTCTCCACATAGAGGTCAGCGTTTATCCCGTCTGGGAAAAGGATGGTAAAATCATCTCAAAATTTATTCATATAAGCCGTGATATTACACAACAAAAAATGGAAGAGGAGGAAATCACTCGACGACTCGAGCATATGGTAGAAGAACGAACACGGCAGTTAAAAGAAACCCACGATAAACTGCTTCATCAAGATAAGATGTCATCCCTGGGCAAGTTGTCTGCATCGGTTGTCCATGAAATAAACAATCCCATCGCGGGCATACTCAATCTGACAATGTTGATCAAACGGATTATTGAAGAAGGGTCGGTTGAACAGGAAAAAGATCTTGAAAAATCATGGAGACGGAAACCCGGCGAATCAGTCGAATTGTCACCAACTTGCTCACTTTTTCACGAGAATCCAATTTGGAGTTTAAAAATGTGGATATTAACCGGCTGATCGAAAAAACGCTGTTTTTAAATGCAAATCTCCTCAAACTCAACGATGTAACGGTTGAAAAATATTTTTATCCTGATTTGCCTGAAATCATAGGATCAGAAGATCAGTTGCAACAGGTGTTTATGAATATCATTTCAAATGCTGCTGAAACTATCGAGGCTACAGGGGGCGGTGTTCTGATTATTGAAACCCGGTACCTGCCAAAATCCGAGAGGATTGCCGCTATCTTTAAAGACACCGGAATTGTAATTCCCAAGGAAAATGTCTCCAAAATTTTCGAACCTTTTTTCACAACCAAAAAAGAAGGTAAAGGTGTTGGGTTAGGGCTTTCTGTGGCCTATGGGATTGTGAGAGATCATGGCGGCACTATTTATGTTGAACCGGAGGAAGGAAAAGGAAACAGCTTCACCGTGAAACTTCCGCTTAAACAAACCTATGTTACCCTTGACCAACATGGAGGTCTCCATGGATAAGACCAAGATTCTTATCGTCGATGATGAAATTATCATGCGAGAATCTTTGGCCGGCTGGCTCGAACGGGACGGCTATGAAATCGCCGTAGCGGCCAGCGGAGAAGAAGCTTTGGTAATATTAAAAGATTCGCGCTTTGATATTCTTCTGGTAGATATCAAGATGGAGGGAATGAGCGGTCTTGATGTTTTAAACCAGGTCAAAGAGGATGATCCTGATGTTGCTGTGGTTATGATAACCGCCTACGGATCGATTTCCACGGCCATTGAGGCCATGAAAAAGGGGGCTTATGATTATCTTCTCAAACCCTTTGATCCTGATGCATTGGGTGTGCTTATTGAAAAAATAATTGAGCACCAGGCTCAAGCTCGGGAAAACATTTTCTTGAAAGAACAGTACAAGGATCGCACCCGATTTGAAAGCATGATCGGCCAGTCCAGACCCATGCAGGAGATTTTTAACCTCATAGAAGACGTTGCCCCCATGGAATCTACGCTATTGATCTTCGGTGAAACAGGTACCGGCAAGGGATTAGCGGCAAAGGCAATCCACACCAAAAGCGCCCGGAGTGAGGGCCCTTTTGTGTGGTCAACTGTGGGGCCATTCCCAGTCATATCATGGAAAGTGAACTTTTCGGTCACCAGAAAGGCGCCTTTACCGACGCCAAAGAAACAAGAAAGGGACGCCTTGAAATGGCCCATGGCGGAACACTTTTTTTGGATGAAATCGGTGAAATAAGCATGAGAATGCAAATCGATCTATTGCAGGTGCTGGAAGACCGCGTATTTTATCGTGTGGGTGGTACCCAACCCCTTGAAGCATATTTCAGAGTCATTGCCGCCACAAATAGAAACATTGAAGATGCCATCAAAAATGGAATATTTCGGCAAGATCTCTACTACCGTCTGAATGTGATCTCTTTTAAAATGCCCCCATTGAGAGAACGCAAAGAAGATATCCCCCTTCTTGCCGAACACTTTCTTCATCGGTTTTCACAAGAAACGAACAGGCCGATAAAAAAGATCAGCCGCAATGCCATGGATGAAATGATGCTTTATGAATGGCCGGGGAACGTAAGAGAGCTGGAAAATGCCATTGAAAGGGCTGTTGTCGTGGGCAAAGGCCACACCATTATGCCCGATGATTTGCCCATTTTCTGTCGTGAACACGTCTCACCCCCAAAAAACAGCTTACTCAGAGAAGTCGAAAAAGCTCATATCTTTGAAATATTGAATGAGAACCGATGGAATATCGCAAAAAGTTCCAAAATGCTGGGCATAGACCGCTCCACGCTATACAGCAAAATCAAACGTTATAAATTAAGCAAGCCAGCATGATAATTTGACCATTCCACATCAACCAAAACCATCATGATGCCGATTTTATCAAAACCTGTTAAATGTCTGAAAATAAAATTAAATATCATGCCTTAGGCCCCATTTCACACCGTGTGACCCGCAACGCTGATACGTTACGAGAAAATATCATCATTTCACCCATAGGAGATTTTGATTCCAATCTTATTAGGTTGGTTGGCCAGGAAGTCCATCGAATATTCGGCTACGGAACCCAGTTAGAGCCACTTATTCAACATATTGATTTTGCATTTGATTCAAGCCGCAATCAGCATTGCTCTACCCCGATCATCGGAAAACTTGCCGACATGGCACCTCCCCAGGCTATCAAAATTCTTGCGATAACTCGGGTGGACCTTTTTATCCCCATTCTGACATATGTTTACGGAGAAGCACAACTGGGTGGAAAAGCTTGCATAATTTCAATCCATCGTCTTAATGAAGGCCTTGGAATGGGTGTTTGGGAACCTTTTAGCCGGCGGGTGGTAAAAGAGGCGATTCATGAACTGGGGCACACCTTTAATCTCCGCCATTGTCAGAGTCACACATGTTGCATGCATTATTGCCGCAGTATTAAAGACGTGGATCGAAAATCAGGACAACTTTGCCGTTATTGCAAGGTGCTCTTGGAAGATGAAATAAAAAGGCTGATTTTGGCCACAACTTAGTATATGTATCCGTAAATACGGTTGCGTATTTATTAAAGCACTTAGGTATGAAGAAAAAGCCTCACCAGCCTATTCCAGCCGGCTTGGGGAATATTCCCAAAAATATCGTTCCCCAATTGACCGCCGTCCGCAGCTAATGGGCCTGCCGCATCTTCTATCACCTGATAAAGCCGATCGACTTCTTGTTTAAAAAAATCTTTGGTTTCACTGCCGATCATGAGATTCTGCAAATCCTTGCGAAGATTTTTTGAATGGGCCCTCAAAACCCAGCCGTCCGTATACGGGTCTTGATTGGCAAGACGTCCCTTGTTTCTCAGCTTGGGATTTATGGCAGTAACAACACCATTTACCGGAGAAAGCACCTTTGCCTGGTTTGAACCCCGGCTCATGATGATATCCTCACGATTTTGTTCTATAGTTTTTCCGATAAGCGGCGCCGATATGTCATCGAGAGGACCCAAGACGCGCAGCGCAAAATCATCCAATCCAATTCGGACCTCAGAGCCTTCTTCCACCTTCACCCACGTATGTCCTTTATGAAGATAAAATCCATGGGGGATCTTAATGCCTTCGATATCCATGAAATCCACCGGTCTGACCACCGCATGAACAGTATGCTGATCATTAAAATATTGATCGAATTCACAATCTCCACACTTGTAATCCCTGTTGCAA
>JAFCZV010000521.1 GCA_019314155.1 Deltaproteobacteria bacterium | reverse complement strand
TACTTGTGACCGTTGTGGCCGCCCATGATGAAAGGGACATGGGTTTTTTACCTCTGACCGTAGAATATCAAGAAAAAATTTATGCCGCCGGACGAATCCCCGGAAACTATTTCCGTCGAGAAATCGGTCGGCCCAGTGAAAAAGAAACCTTAACTGCCCGTCTGATCGACCGGCCCATTCGGCCCCTGTTTCCAAAAGAGTGGCGCTATGAAATTCAGGTGATCGCTACCGTGTTGTCCATGGACCAGGAAAATGACCCGGATACCCTGGCAATGATCGGCGCCTCGACAGCTCTGGAAATTTCCGACATCCCGTTTGCCGGGCCGATTGCCTGCGTGCGGGTGGGTCGCATTAACGGCCAGTTGATGATTAATCCGCCATCTTCGGAATTAGAAGGTAGCGATATCAATATCATCGTTGCCGGTTCCAAGACCGGCGTCGTGATGGTAGAGGGCGGCAGCGACGTGGTCAGCGAAGCCGATATGCTGGAAGCCATATTCTTTGGCCACCGGGAAATGCAGCCGCTAATTGATCTTCAGCTAAAATTGAAGGAATCCAATGGCGCGCCGAAACGGCTTTTTACCCCGCCGGAAAAAGAACCACAGCTGGTCAATACCTTAAATGCCGAGGCTTCCGGACGAATGCGTGAAACCATTCTGATTCCTGATAAAAAAAGTCGCCAGAGCGCAATGCGTGAGCTCAAGGCCGAAATATTTGAGAAGCTGGGCGAAGACTATAGCGACCGCAAGGCAGAAGTTTACGATATTCTTAAAGATATCCAGAAACAGATCAGCCGGGATCTTATTTTAAAAGAAAACCGTCGGATTGATAATCGTAAATTTGACGAAATCCGGCCGATAACCTGTGAAGCGGGCTTACTGCCCCGACCCCACGGCAGCGCGCTTTTTACCCGGGGTGAAACCCAGGTCCTCGGAGTCTTGACCCTGGGCTCCGGACAGGACGAGCAACGCGTCGAGACCCTTTACGGTGAGGAATTCAGACCCTTTATGCTTCATTATAATTTTCCACCGTATTCTGTGGGCGAAACCAGACGCATGGTCGGCCCATCGCGTCGCGATATCGGACATGGCGGGCTGTCCACCCGGGCCATTCAAAAAATTTTGCCGGATAAGGAAGTATTCGATTACACCATTCGACTGGTTTCTGAGGTCCTGGAATCCAACGGTTCTTCATCTATGGGCACCGTTTGCTCATGCTGTATGGCGCTGATGGACGGCGGGGTTCCCATAAAAGCCCCGGTGGCCGGTATTGCGATGGGCCTGGTAAAAGAAGAAGATCAGGTGGTTATTCTTTCAGATATTCTTGGGGATGAAGATCAAACCGGTGATATGGATTTCAAGGTCACCGGCACCGAAGATGGAATCACCGCGCTTCAAATGGACATCAAAATCCATGAACTTTCCCGCGACATCATGGAACGCGCTTTGGAGCAAGCCCGTGCGGGAAGGATTTTTATCCTCAATAAAATGCTGGAAACCATCAGGGAACCGCGCAAAGAAATCTCGCCCTATGCGCCCACGATCAGTACAATCAAGATCAATCCGGATAAAATCCGCGAGATCATCGGACCGGGAGGCAAAATAATCCGAGGGATTCAAAGCGAAACCAATACCAGCATTGAAATAGATGATTCCGGTCTGGTTAAAATTGCCGCCTTTTCAAAAGAGGAAGGCGATGCTGCCCTTAAAATGGTAGAGGACCTCACTCAGGAACCGGAAATCGGTGCCATCTATGAGGGTAAAGTGGTCAAAATTACAGATTTTGGAGCATTTGTGCAAATTCTGCCCGGCACGGACGGCCTGGTTCATATTTCCCAGCTCGCCAATCGGCGCATAACCAAAGTATCGGATGTCGTCAAAGAGGGCGATACGCTCAAAGTTAAAGTTTTAGAAATCAGCCGGGATGGAAAAATACGGTTAAGCCATAAAGCGGTCCTGGAAGAGGAGCATGGACGCTCAAATCGATAAAACCAAACAGAAAAACGGTATCCGGATCTTAACCAAGACAATGCCCCATACCCGTTCGGTGTCCATGGGGGTCTGGGTCAATGTCGGTGCCCGCGATGAAAACCTGTCTGAAAGCGGGCTTTCGCATTT
>JAFCZV010000520.1 GCA_019314155.1 Deltaproteobacteria bacterium | reverse complement strand
ATTTGGTTGATGAAGGGATCCTAACCCTTACAGGCCTCATTGAAAAAATGTCGACGAACCCTGCCCGGATGCTCGGACTGGAAAACGGCTTAATCGTTGGGCAACAGGCTGATATTACAATAATCGATCCTAAAAAAACGTACCGTATAAACGCCGACAGATTCAAATCTCTGAGTCGTAATACCCCTTTTGATGGCTGGAATATGAAGGGCAAGACAGTATTGACAATGGTTGGGGGAAAGATCGTGTACCAGGACGAATAACGAATGATAAATTGTAAATGAAGAAATTTATAGATTATTTTAAAACATTTTAATACTCATCATTCGGTGTTCGATATTCTGCGGTTCCAAGGTCTAAAACTATGGCGAATACTCCCAAAGAAAGAGTTTTTCCATAAAGCAGAAATTTTACAGGAAAAGAGAAATGGTAAACAATATTCCGCATATACTGGTAGTCGATGATGAGCTCAGCATGCGCGAGTTGCTGGAGGTTTTGCTGGGCAAGGAAGGATATAGAGTTTCATGCGCCGAAAATGGCCGTAAGGCTATATCCATGATTAAGAAAAATAAATTTGATCTTTTACTTTGCGACATCAGGCTGGGGGACATGACCGGCATAGACGTATTAAAAGCATTAAAAGATCAGAATCCCAATACTGTGGTCATCATGATTTCAGCTTATGCTACCACTGAAGCTGCGGTTGAAGCCATGAATGAAGGTGCATACGATTTTGTTCCAAAACCGTTTGACAATGAAGAACTTAAACAGACCATCAAAAATGCACTGGCTCTTAAAACCATCGAGCATGAAAAACAGATCCTCGATGACGAGCTTAAAAGAACCCTTCAATTTGGAAAGATTGTCGGCAACAGTCCGAGCATGAAGAATATCTACAACCTTGTCCGTCAGGTGTCCAAGACCAAAACAAATATTCTCATTACCGGAGAAAGTGGAACCGGCAAAGAATTGATCGCAAAAGCCATTCATGAAGAAAGTGAACAAAGTGAGGAACCGTTTGTTGTCGTGAACTGTGGGGGCATTCCGGAAACATTGATGGAAAGTGAGCTTTTTGGGCATAAAAAAGGTTCCTTTACAGGGGCGACCCAGGATAAAAGGGGGTTGTTTGAGGTAGCCGATCAAGGAACCATCTTTCTGGATGAAATAGGAGAACTTACCCTGCCAATACAGGTGAAACTGCTAAGGGCGGTACAGGAAAAGGCTTTTAAACCTGTTGGCAGCAATGAAGATATTTCAGTGGATATAAGGATCGTCTCTGCAACCAATAAAAAACTGGAAGATGAGGTTATCGCAGGGAACTTCCGGGAAGATCTTTTTTATCGCCTGAACGTCATCGAGATACGGATGCCGCCGCTCAGAGAGAGAAAGAGCGATATTCGTCTTCTTGCCCAGCATTTTCTGGATAAATATTCCCGGGAGATGGACAGAGAAGTAACCAAAATATCTTCCTATGCCATCGATCTTCTAAACAAATATGATTTTCCAGGGAATATCCGCGAGCTTGAAAATTTGATGGAACGGAGCGTGGCACTTTCAAGCACAAACATTATTCTCCCGGACAGCCTGGCCCTTTCATTGCATAAAAGAAGGTGGATCGAAGGGATTCAAAACCGACGGTTCGATCTGGACGAGGTGAGCAAAGGGGTCTCACTGGATGTCATTCTGGAGGAAATTGAAAAGGCATATCTGGAAAAGGCACTTGAGTGTACAAACGGTAAAAAGCAAGAGGCAGCCGAACTGTTGGACATCAGCTTTCGTACGTTTCGCTATCGCCTGAACAAACTGGGAATAGATTGATGACATTTTTTTTTTAAAATGACAAAAAATGTCATGATGGATTAAAGACAAAAAATGTAATGGCACTTGATACAATGAATATATTTAAGAAAAACAAAAAGTTAACACGGTAGACAATAAATTGTCGGTCCATGGCATACTATTTGCAATGTGTAAAGCTAACTTAAAAAACAAAATCGTTTATAACAGTCCAAGGAGGTGGTTAAAAAACAAACAACGGTTTACACAGCACGGTTAATATAAGATTTAGCTTTTCCAATAGTATGTTTTAACAGGTAAAAAATAATAATATTAAAAGG
>JAFCZV010000086.1 GCA_019314155.1 Deltaproteobacteria bacterium | reverse complement strand
GGAAGGCTCGAAAGTGTTCTTTGCCATATCCAAAACGATGACTACTATCCGGCTTTTGAAGTCAAACTGACCCATCTCTTTTTAGGGGCCTGTAAATTCCATTGTTTTGAAGACGGAAACAAACGGATCGCTATTTCATTAGGTGCCCAATTCTTATTGCTGAACGGTTATGTTTTCGTTACTAAGCGGTTTATCAATGAGATGGAAAATATCAGCTATCATGTCGCAACGGGAAAAATTGATAAAGACCTGCTAAAAGAGATTATCTGCGCTGTCATTGAAGATGATATGGCACGTGAAAGTTTGAAACTGAAAACATTGATGGCAATTTCGGACTAATATTACGAATAATAACTGGATAGAGATACAGGTCAAACAAGGCGAGAGAGGACCGTGGCGTTTTAGCTACCGGTTCATTTCAAAGTACTCTCGGGCCCATGATCAGATGGTTCAGGTAGCGCGGCGCGGTAAACAAAATCACGCCTACGGCGTGAGCAAAGGGTGCATGGCCTCCGGAACTTGTTCGGGGCGACTGTAGGGCCTGGGAGATATTTATTCTTCCCAAGCCGAGCGTTTTAAATTTTAGAAATGATTAAATTTAATAATATATTTAGGGAATTCTGTTGATTTGAATTTCCAAAATTTAAAACCCTTCGGGATTTCCGATTTCACCACATCTACAGCGTCAAATGCCGTCCCGCATAGACGACTATGGCGGAACGACATTTTCCTTGTATCTGCGGCAAACTTGGAAATCGCTCAATTTGGGTTTTTGATTGGCAGGAGGTGAAATGGAAACAAGCATAGCTGTCTTCAGAGGTAAGGGAATCAGGAAGACGATTCACAACAATGAGTGGTGGTTTTCGGTTGCCGATGTTGTTGAGGCATTGACGGATAGCACCGATCCCCGCCAATACATAAAAAAAATGCGACAACGTGATTCGGAATTGAATTCCTACTGGGGTACAATTTGTACCTCCCTTCGTCTAAAAGCCCTTGACGGCAAAATGCGTAAAACAAATTGTGCCAACACAGAAGGCATTTTCCGCGTTATCCAGTCCATCCCCTCTCCCAAAGCCGAACCCTTCAAACGCTGGCAGGCGAAAGTTGGTTATGAGCGGGTGCAGGAAATCGAAGACCCGGAGTTGGCCACGAAACGGACACGGGCGCTGTATAAGGCGAAAGGCTATTCTGACGACTGGATTGAGAAGCGAATGCGTGGCATCGCTATCAGGGAGGAGCTTACAGACGAGTGGAAAAAGAGGGAGGTAAGGCGCGAGAAGGAATACGCGATACTAACCGCCGAGATCGCAAAAGCCGCTTTTGGTGTTACGCCCGGCGAACACAAAAAGCTTAAGGGGCTGGAACGCGAGAATCTCCGCGATCATATGACCGATTTGGAAATGATTTTTTCCATGCTTGGAGAGGCGGCTACGACTGAGATAACGCGGGTGGATGATGCAAAGGGTTTTCAGGAAAGCAAGCGTGCCGCTCACAAGGGTGGAGAGGTTGCCGGAAAGGCGAGAAAAGACCTGGAACGAAAGACCCGCAAGAAGGTTGTCACCCCCGAGAACTATTTGGACATTCCTCAGAAAAGGCGGAAACAGTTGAATGAAAAGGAGTAATATTGCTGGTATGATAACTTTAAAGCAGTTCATCGCGGGTCTCGATACAATTCCCGTAATGACATCATGGTATCTGGCGGACATCAGTGAGGCGAAAGGCAAACAGGAGCTTTATGAACGGCAGTCGCCGCAGAGACTGAAATCACTGAAAGAGCATGCTCTTATTGAGAGTGCGATTTCATCCAATCGCATTGAAGGTGTTGAGGTAGATAAAAAGCGCATCGGCACCATCATCTTTGGCAAATCGCTTCTTCTCGACCGGTCAGAGGAAGAGGTTCGGGGCTACCGAGAAGCGCTCAATCTCATACATGATACGGGATCAAAGTTGCCCCTTACGGAAAACACCTGCAAGAAATTGCATCATCTGACACGCGGCGAGATATGGGATGCCGGTAAATACAAAGAAAAAGATAGCGACATCATCGAAAAACGCCCGGATGGTACATCCAGCATACGGTTTCAAACCGTTCCGGCCGGTAAAACTTCTTTCTACATGAAAGAACTGATTGATTCATGGCAGGAATGCATAAAGGAAACAAAGGTCCATCCGCTAATAGTGCTGGCGGCATTCAATCTGGAGTTCCTGTGCATACACCCATTCCGCGACGGAAACGGTAGAGTCTCCCGATTGCTGATGCTTCTGCAGAGCTATCATCTGGAAATTGAGGTCGGAAGATATATAAGTCTCGAACGCCTTATCGAGCAGAACAAGGAAAGATATTACGAAACATTAAAGCTGAGTTCAGAAGGATGGCATGAAGGCAAACACGACCCTTGGCATTATATCAATTTTGTCTGTTTCATACTCAAGAGCGCTTACAAAGAATTTGAAGAAAGGTTGGGCAGGCTGCCTCAACCAAGGGGTGAGAAGACAGCAATGGTTCAAGATGCCGTTAAAAGTTTCCCCGGTGATTTCAGTGTTGCCGATATACTGCGGAAATGTCCCGGTGTTGGTATTGATATGATACGCAGGGTGCTCAAAGACCTTCAGGCGCAAGGGCTTATTGAATGCCTTGGCCGTGGCAGAAATGCAAAATGGAATAAAACCGGGAATTAGGTAATAACAATTAATATAGGCAATAAATTGGGTAACAAGTAGCGATATGTATTCCGAAGACGACCTCATACCACTATCTGCTTTGCAGCACTTAATTTTTTGCGAAAGGCAGTGCGCCTTGATCCATGTTGAGCAGCTTTGGATCGAAAACCTATACACTGCTGAAGGCAGAATTATGCATGAGCGGGTTGACACAGGAAATAGGGAATCCAGAGGCAAGATCCGTATTGAGTACGGTATGCCATTGCGGTCGCTCCGGCTTGGATTGATCGGCAAGGCTGATGTTGTCGAATTTCACCTTGCCGTCGAAAAAACAACAAAGGAAAAATGGCAACCATTCCCGGTGGAATACAAGCGCGGCAGACCTAAAAAGGGCAGCGCCGATTGCGAAGGGTGGCAAAAGTTTGTCAAAATTATGGCCAGCGGGTTCAATATTCCGTTTTCGAGTGCATTGTTGATCCAGCTCAATGGACGGCTTTACGCCAAAAACTGATTAATGAAATAAAGCTTGAAAAGGTCGCCCCCCGTGCGGGGGCGTGGATTAGGGGCCAGTTGAAGAACGGAATCCATTAAAACAAGGATTGAAAAGCGGTTATCCGAAGGTAATGGGTGATGGGTAATAGAATTGAAGAGTGTAATCCTTTAAATAGCTGCTTATAAAAAAGTCTGTATCCACTTTTCAAACATAACATCCTGGATTTGGTAAACTTTGTTTTTAGACACGATATTTCTTCTTATCAGCACCTCTAAGGCTCGTGTAACCTGAGAACCGGCTTTAAGGTCAACGGATTGGATCGCCTTGGCATAGAAGATCTCCTCACCTTTAGTGGAGAGTATCAATTTAAGTGTTTTTTTCTGGTTAATGGTCAGTGATTCCCAAAGATTTAAAAATTCATGATAATGCCTTTGCAGAATTTTAATTTCAACCTGATTTAAGGTTTCAACCGAAAAATCATCTTCATCCCATAAAAAATAAAGAAACTGTTGGACATACATAGGATGATTTTCGCATCGGTTTATCACCGCTTTAATGATATCCGGATTCAGCTTGGCTCCCTTTTTCGCAAACAGCCTGCTAACCCACGGCAAATAATCTTTAGTGGATATTTTATCAAGCGGATAACTTGCCGCCAACCTATAAAACGCTCTATTTTTATCATTAAAAATTTCAGACAAGATATGGCGCTGACTTCCGCAAAAAATATAGGATATATTCTGGTGAAGTTGTATATTCTTGCGAAGCCGCTTTTCAAACCCTTGTTGTCCGTAATTGGCGATCTCTTGAAATTCATCAAAAACAACAACCAATTTGCGCTTTTCGGATAATCGATGGAGCATTTCCATCACGCTATCGAGCATTGTCATATCGTAGCCCGATTCAAAGGAAATGGAAAGACTTGACGGTGTGCCTGCAACAGGATCGATAGACCACCCGATTTTTACATTTTTAAGGGAATTTTTTATAAGGTTTACCAATCTTTCTATTTTAGACTCTATCTGGCTTAAACTTGATAGGACAGCAGATATGAATTCTCTTTCGGACAAGGTCCCATATAAATCGACATGCAGCGTGTCGATTTTAGGCTTCTGACGCTGTGCCTTTTTAAAGACGTTAAAGATTAAAGAAGTTTTTCCATACCTTCTATGAGAAAAAATAAGCACATTTTGAGAATTTTTGATAAAATTCATCAAATCGGCTATTTCTGTTTTCCGATCACAAAAAGCAGCACCCGTTACAATCGTTGTATAACTAAAAGGGTTTTTCATGATTTATATTCGGCTAGTAATAAATTGCGAATTAATAATATATCTTCTGTTAGTAACTTCGTGTGTATAATAAATTAATTTAATATGTATTGTCAATACTTTTAAATAATGAAATCCGAAAGATAATTTCATGTAAAACAAGGATTGAAACGCATAAAAGCAGGTGTCGGGGATCAGGGGTTAGGGGTCAGGTTGAAGAACGAATTCAATCATTAACAGTGTTTCTGGATTTAAATGAAAAGGATTTAGCAGTCTAAATATTTTTTACCGTAAGTTTGACGGCTTCGTAAAAAGTCTTTTGTGAGCGACATCGAGCAAAATCAGACTTTTTACGAGTTCATCAAGTTTAGACCGGAAAATAGTTCAAAATTATGATATGTTAAGTGGTTAAACAGGAAAAGTTCAAATCGATACCGGGAGGCCCCTATGGAATTAAAAATTACTTACACGCACTTCGACATCAGAAAAGTGAATATTTATGATGAACTTGAAGCAGATTTAAAAGCTTGCCTTGCGGAAAACGGATTCGAACTGACAGATGATGATTTTGACTTTGACAGCGGGCAGAGAACCTTGAGTTTTATGAATAAAGAATGGTTGTCTAAATTCGAAGAAAACGATTAATTATCCGTCCAGCGAGCCAGATCTCAAATTCAACGAAAATGGCAAGAATAATTCATTTTGTACACTGATTGCAATCCCGCGGTACAAAGTATGAAAAATATATTATGATCGGTTTTCAATTAACTTCTATCTTTCGTTAAGGCACTATCGGATGAAATTGCGTGTTGTTGTATTTTGCATTTTCCTTATGGTTTTCACCATGTGCCCAGACGGCATTGCAGGGGGAAAAACTCCGATGATCGACATCCAAAAAACCACTGAACGATTGCAGGACCACCTCAGGACACTTACACGGACCATTGGCGAGCGCAGTGTCTTATTGCCAAAAAACATCGAAAAAACCAAAGATTACATCGAAAATTTTTATCAAAGCATCGGCATGCCGGTACATTGCGAGCCCTATGAATACCGGAATTTTACGGTTTCAAACGTCGTGGCGGAAATCTCTTTTTGTGACAATCCCACGAAACGTTATATTGTGGGCGCCCATTATGATTCGGTGGTCGGAACCGTGGGTGCCGACGATAACGCCAGTGCCATCGCCGTCCAACTGGAGACAGCCAGGCACTTAAAAATGCTGAAAGACCATCAAGAACTGGATATCGCTGTGAAATTTGTCTCGTTCCCTCTTGAAGAACCGCCCACGTACGGTACTCGGCATATGGGTAGCCGGGTATATGCCACGAAGGCATGGAAAGAAAAAGAACAGATAGACGGTATGATCTGCCTGGAAATGGTGGGGTATACCTGCCATCAGCCGGGGTGTCAGGATTACCCGTTTCCATTGATGTTCTGCGGCTATCCAAAAAAAGGGGACTTTATCGGCATTGTGGGCGATTTTAGTTCCAGAAGTTTTACAGCGTCTTTATTCAAAGCATTTGGTAAAAACCCGGACCTGCCCGTGATCAAGCTGACGGTTCCCCTGGGAGGATTTCTGCTTCCGTCCGTAAGACTCAGCGACCATGCGTCGTTCTGGGATCGCGGTTTCAAAGCCGTCATGATTACCGATACGGCATTTTACCGCAATCCCCATTATCACCAGGCATCCGATACCATGGAAAAGTTGGACTACCGCTTCATGTCTGAACTGGTGGAAAGCCTTCTATTTTTTTTCCGTTCCCATCAGCCCTGAAAACTGGTCGACCGGGAGGTTTTGCAGCAGCATCCAAACAGATCCCTCGAACCTTGCCTGTTGGAGCATAGCGGAAATCCCGTTATCGGGGTCCCGGCGGGCATTTTGACGGGAAACCTTGAATCCTTGAACCCTCTGGGATCAACTTAGATTTTCTATGTATTCAAAAAGCAGTGGGTGGGTGCAAACTTCAAAGTACGGTTTATCCGTCCGCCGGATAATGCTAAAATCATTCGGCGCAACAACAGGGATTCGGCTTTCCCGTATCACCAATCTCTGATATTTTCCGGTTGCCGTTGGGTATTTTCCGGTATGAACCGTAATTTTTCCTTCTCGGAGCTCGGGAAGATCACACACCAGCGATTCCAGATGGATCTCTTTGGACAGTTTGTTAAAACCATCGGCGTTCAATTCAATGCCATTGACATTGTAACGCAACAACAAATCGTCTTTCACCATTGGATCTCCGGTGGATGCACTTTCAAAAACATAAAGATTAAACGGTCTTTTTTTATTTGACATCGTTTTGTGCAAGGGTTTTGAACACTTCGACATCCGATCTGCTGAATTGATGGCCGGCGAAATCATGATGCGGTTGCTTTCATCAAATAGAAACGTGGGTGGGCTGTCATGATAACTGATGCCAATGCCCAATTCCAGTACCGGCAGTTTATGTTTTCGGCCGAGCATATTATACTTTCGGACAATATCAAGCATGTGGACGGCCAATCCACAGGCCCGGGAAACACTGTGCCACCCTTGGGGCGAATCTTCATGCTCGAATATTGACAGAATCACTGCATCCCCCTCGATAAACACTTTTTCAGCCGTATATTCAAACAAGATGCTGGTGATGGGAACAAAAAAATTGAGGCTGAAAAACGATGCCGGATTGAGACCTTTTTCCTTCATTTTAAGGATGATTTCCGAGGAATCACGCACATCCGCCTTGATGATGACCTGGTTGATGGGCAGCTTGACCGCCGGAGCTTGTTCATCGGGAAGCAGAAACTCGTAGAGGATACGATT
>JAFCZV010000519.1 GCA_019314155.1 Deltaproteobacteria bacterium | reverse complement strand
GAAGAGAATGGCAGCAAAGACCTCCTGGCAACGCTGAATGAAAATGCAAAAAAGATCTTTGCGGAGTATCAACCCGAGAACGTTTCTGAAGAGGTCAAATCGAAAATCGAAGATGCCGTTGCAAAGCACAAACCGGATGTCAGTTAGTATTTTCAGATCCCATCAATATGCAGGTGAAAGTGATCTGTATTTTGTTCTGGAACAGCACGAAGATCTTAAATCCCATGAGCTTGTTGATATCATCACCCAAGTGAACAGCCTCAGAATCGGGTTGCTGTTTGATTTCGGCAACATGATCAATGCCAATGAAGAACCTCTGGCTGCGCTATATACCACGGCGCTCACATTGACCTGCAAAGCGGCAAGGGCATCCACGGGGACAATATTCCGAAAGATATGCAGGTTCAGCACTACATTGGGATTAAACCCGGAAAAAATGCTGTCCTGAAACCAAATTGAGATAAAGCAAGTAACCCTGGGAAGAAAGGAGGATCTGTCCGTCATATCGAGTTCAGATGACTCTATCACGCCGTCTCCCTTTACACGGTTCGGACAGCGCTTCAAGTCTTTCTACAAACCCAAAGAAAGGAGCTCTATTATGAAGGCATTTTCAAAAAACTTGTTCAAATTACTGGTTTTGGCTGTTTTTTGTACAGCCCTGATGGCTGGTGGCGAGGTTCTGGCACTTGAAAGAGGAGGTACTCTTTCACTTTGTATCGCTTCATCCGTCAAAACGCTCGATCCTCATAAAGTTGTCGGCGATGAATCCTACCATGCCACCTTCCACATCTTCAGCACACTGACTCGCATCGGGTTTGATTTAACCGCCAAACCGGAATTGGCGAAATCGTGGGAGCATGCCGACAATGCCATGACCTGGACATTCCATCTCAATCAGAAAGCAAAATTTCACAATGGCCGGCCGGTAACGGCCAATGACGTCAAGTTCAGCCTGGATCGTGTGCTCGATCCCAAACAGTGCCCCCGAGGTTATTCCAAAATCGGTCCCATAAAAGAGGTCATTGTCAAGGATACCCATACGGTTGTTATCAAGCTTAAAAAACCGTATCTGGATCTTCCGGTGGATTTGGGCAGTGTTTTCCCTCGCATTATTGCCAAAGAGAATCTCAAGGACATCAACACCAAACCCATCGGTTCCGGACCTTTTAAGCTCAAAAAATGGCAGATGGGCGGCGTCACCACTCTGGTAAAAAATGAAGACTACTTTCTCATGGGCGAGGACGGCAACCCCCTGCCTTATGTCGATGAATTTCGAATCGTGCCCATCAAGGAAAATTCATCGCAACTGGCCGCGATTCAGAGCGGTTCGGTCGATATCATGTATCGTATGAGCTATGATTTGATTCCGACGGCTAAAAAAACAAATAATGTCGTTGTGATCGGCGGTCCCACCCTGGGCTACCAGCCGCTGGTTTTAAACCTTGACCCTGTAATCGCCAAAGGAGAGGATCCGGAAAAGCAGAGAATTTTCCGCAACCCGAAAGTACGCGAGGCCTTTTCTTACATCATTAACAGAAAAGCAATGGTGAATATCGCTCTGGGTGGGTTGGGAACCATTGGCAACGACCAGCCGATTCCGGCTTTTCATGCTTATGCCAACAAAAACATAAAACCCAAAAAACAGGATATTGCGCTTGCCAAAAAGCTGTTAGCCGAAGCCGGCGTTAAACCCGGAACCCACTTTAAACTATACACCAGCGCCGGCAGAGCGGGTATGTCCGAAATGGCCGTTGCTTTTCAGCAGATGGGGAAAAAGGCCGGTATCGTGATCGACGTTGAAATGATCGACATCTCCCGCTACTGGACCGATTACGAGTTTAAAGCGCCTTTCATCACCAGCAACTGGGGCGGCCGTGCGACTATTAATGCCTCCCTGAAACCGTATTATTATACGGGCGGCAGCTCCAACGAAGCCCATTACAGCAACCCGGCGCTTGACAAAATTTTGGACGAAGCGGAAAGCGAAAGCGATTTTGAGAAGAGAAAAGCCCTTTATGGACAGGTTCAACAGATCATCAGTGAAGCATGTGTCAACATCATTCCCTATTACAAAAACTTCTACTCGGCGGCAACCCAGAAGGTTCAGGGACTGGAGGTGC
>JAFCZV010000518.1 GCA_019314155.1 Deltaproteobacteria bacterium | reverse complement strand
GCATTTACGCTTCTATCAATTTATCTGAGTTTTTGGAAACATCTTTAATATCAAGAAGCTCATAAAGTTTTAACTCTCCAAGTTCTTTATTAATTTTACGGACTTTCAATCTGGCACCCACAGATTTTCTCGTATTTTCGCCTATGATAATACCATTCGGATAAGATTTTGTATACTCTTGCATCCTGAATACAGTATTGACTGCGTCACCAATTACAGTGTAATCCATCTTCTTTTCAAAACCGATATTACCGACTACTACTTCACCAGTATGAATACTTATACCGATGTTTACCGATGTTCCCAGCTCCTTTTCAAAGTTTTTATTCACATCTTTGATTGAATCCCTCATCTCAAGTGCTGCAGTCAGCGCATTATCGGCATCATTTATACTTGAAACCGGAGCCCCAAAAATCGCAAGAAACCCATCACCCAGATATTTATCAACTATGCCGCTATACTTAAACACGATACTTCCCATAACTGAAAAAAAACTGTTTAACAAAAATACGGTCTTTTGTGGCCCCATTTCCATAGCAAGCTCTGTAAATCCCCTTATATCAAGATTTAGCAAAGTAAGACTTTTAAATTCTTCAACAACGCCCTTTCCGGTGGCTTCACCTTCGATGATTGTTTCCAGAACCTCCTTGGGTACAAATTTTTGAAACATTCGCCTTATACTTCGTTCATGATCGGCCATGGAAACCTTTTCTTTATACAAACGAGCATTTTCTATTGCGATACTTACTGAAGCCGCAATCGATTGCAAAAGATCTTCATCATTTAAGCTGAATCCACCCTCTTTTTTATTAAGAACTTGGATAACTCCCAGAACTTTGCCCTGAGATATCATTGGCACACACAACACAGTTTTTGTCTTAAATCCCGTATGCTTATCAACACCGGAAAAGAAATGTGGTGATTGTTTTGTATCATTTACAACAATCGATTCACCACTGGCAGCGACATGACCGGCAATTCCCTGTCCCATCTTAAGTCTGAATTTTTTTCTAATTTTAACTTTAACATTAAATGCAACTGCAAGCTCGAGTTCTTCATTCTCAAGAAAAAGCAATGAACCGGCTTCCACGTTCATGATTACCCTAATCATATCCATTGTATATTTTAAAACCTTGCTGATATCAAAAGTCGATGACGTAAGAGCTCTTCCGATCTGTTTAATTGAATCGAGTTCCTGATTCCTTTTTAAGACTGATGCCGTTAGTCTGCTCCGTTCAATTGCGATAGAAAGCCCATTAGCAACCCACTCAATGACATTTTGAACATTGTAAAAAAGATCCGGTTTTTTTGCATAAAGAGCCAGTATACCTGTTACAATACTATCCGTTTTTAAAGGTGTTATAAGACAGGAACCTCCAATACTTTCCGAAAATAATTCTTTTTCAAGTTTATTGGAAACAGAGCCTATACTATCCTTTTCAGGTTCTTCTTCAGGTAAATTTTTGTCATCTACAATTATGGTACTTTCTTGATTCAGAACCTTTTCAATTACACTGCCTTTTGGGGAATAATAGTCGCCTTTTGAAATACTCGTTGGGCCGGTTGCCATTAAATCAGAAACTGTCAGAAACTCCGGCATGTTTTCATCCTTTGTCATCACAACTGCAATATCAAAGGGTACAACAGTGTGGATTTCGTTTAATATAGCCTGAACAAGTTCGCTGTCCCTGAAACTTGAATTAATAATCTTGAAAATCTTTTCAATAGATTTCAGTTGGAGTGATCCTTGCTCGTTCTCTTTTAAAAGACGAATGTTTTCATATGTGAAAGCAGCGTTGCTCAATAGAGGGGTCAGAACTTCAATGTCGTCTTGAGAATATTCTTTGTTGTCATCTTTTCGTGAAAGTGTAAGCACCCCTATTATGTCCTTGCTTGTTTTGATCGGCATACAGACAAATGATTTTGTTCCGTAGTGGTCCAGATTAACCCTCCCAAACCGCCTGTCCTTTTCAACGTCTTTGACGCTAAGTGGCGACTTGTTGATGACAGCGTACTTTGCAATACTTGTTTCAAATTTAATTCTATCTCCCAGCTTCACATCTTCACCCAGGCCGCCACTCGCTTTTACCACAAATTCCTTTGTTTCACTTTTTTCGAGGGTC
>JAFCZV010000517.1 GCA_019314155.1 Deltaproteobacteria bacterium | reverse complement strand
ACTCAGGGCTGCACTCTTTCAGGCATTTGATCATGGTCTTGTCAGGGTGGTTCCCCGTGAAGCGGAGGAAACTTTTGAGGCCGCGGAGATACTGTTTGGACAAGGCAATATCACCGAGGCTGAATTTAAGAAAGCGGAAGCCGCTTTTGAGAAAACGAATCGTCTCGATCTTCGCCGCGATCCTGGGCGGATTTACGAGGAATGGGATCAACTTTACTCGGATTGGCAACTCACCCTGTAATCCGAATTAGGAGAAATAACATGAAAGTGTTGGTCAGCGACAACCTGGGAGAAGCCGGTATCCGGATGTTGCAGGAAGAAAAAGGGATTGAAGTCGATGTAAAGACCGGACTGGATCACGAGGCGCTAAAAAACTTTATCGGAGCATACGATGGCCTTATTATCCGGAGTGCAACAAAGGTGACCGAGGATCTTTTAAACGCCGCAACCCGCCTTAAGGTTGTGGGCCGTGCGGGAATCGGTCTCGACAATGTGGACATTCCGGCGGCCACCAAGCGCGGAATCATCGTTATGAATACGCCCGGAGGAAATGTGATTACAACCGCCGAGCATGCCATCGGCATGTTGTTGGCACTTTCACGCAATGTACCCGAAGGGACTGCATCATTGAAGGCCGGACGCTGGGACAAGAAAAAACTTCAGGGAAGAGAAATATTCAATAAAGTCCTCGGCGTTATCGGATATGGAAAAATCGGCTCCATTGTCGCTGATCGTGCCCGGGGGCTGAAAATGAAGGTGATTGTCTACGATCCTTTTGTAACACCCGAGCAGATTGAAAAAGTCGGCTTTGAAAACGTTTCTCTCGAAGAACTATTCCGCAGATCCGATTACATTACGGTGCACGTACCCAAGTTCAAGGAAACCACAGGTCTGCTGAACAAGGACGCCTTTGAGCGGATGAAAGACGGCGTCATGATCGTAAACTGCGCCAGGGGCGGAATTGTTGATGAGGATGATCTATATGCCGCCTTGCAGTCAGGGAAAGTGGCAGGCGCTGCCCTGGATGTCTTTGAGAACGAACCGCCCGGCATATGTCCGCTGATCGAGCACGAACATCTGATTTGTACGCCCCATCTCGGTGCTTCCACCCAGGAAGCCCAAACCAAAGTAGCAATTGATGTGGCCGGTCAGATCATTGAGTATCTCAAGCACGACACGATTCTGAACGCCGTTAACGTCCCATCGGTAACCGGTGATCTTCTAAAAAACCTGAAACCGATATTAACCCTTGCCGATCATATGGGCAGTCTCCAGACCCAGCTTATTCGGGGACCAATCGAAGAAGTTTCCATAGAATATGCCGGAGATTTCAAGGAACTCGACCTGTCCCCGGTTACAATAGCGGTCTTAAGGGGTTTGCTGGCGCCTGTGGTGAAGGATGATGTCAATTTCGTCAATGCCCAGGTCCTTGCAAAGGAAAGGGGTATAAAGGTCAAAGAGATAACCAGCGATGCGTCTGAAGAATATATCAATTTGATTACCGTCCGTGTAACGACGCCTAAGGTTGCCAACACGGTATCCGGGACCATATTCGGCAAAAATAAAATGCGGATCGTTAAAATTAACAATTTTCGACTCGAGCTCATACCCCAAGGCCATCTGGCGCTGATATATACCCTTGATAAGCCGGGGGCCATAGGAAGTTTCTCGTCACTTCTGGGCAATAAAAAAATTAACATCGACCAGATGCATGTGGGGCAGGAAGAAACCGGAAAAATGAACATTATTTTCCTCAAAACCAATGTTCGCATTTCCGACAACCTTGTTGAACAGCTGCTCGACCTTCCGCTGATTATATCGGTGACCCGACTTGAGTTTGAAACCTAAGTTGAGCGTAACCCTGAAAAAATATCCATGTGTTCATGAAATTTTCGGGTTGGTTTCACGTCTTGCCAAAAGCAACACTGCAGCAAGAATCATCATCCCGCCCAGGATTTTGTACAGCGTCATTGTCTCGCCAAGAACCATTACCGCCAGAGCAACGGTTACCACAGGTTCCAAGGTGGAAATCATGGAAGCGTTTGCGGGATCGATTCTTTTGAGACCGGCAAAAAATGCTACAATGGCAAGGGCTGTGGAAACCAGCGCAATGGCAAGCACCGAAA
>JAFCZV010000516.1 GCA_019314155.1 Deltaproteobacteria bacterium | reverse complement strand
TTCAATTTCATTCTGTTATTTTCAATGACTGTTTTTATTGCTTCAATTATTCCAGGTCCAAGCATGTTATTAGCTTTAACCCATGGTATGCATTTCGGAGTTAAGAGAACTATTGCGTCAGCAATAGGTAACGTTACAGTCACATTGATTCAAGCATCAATTTCTATCGCGGGTTTGGGAGCTGTTTTAATGGCTTCTGAAACCGTATTTCAAGTTATTAAATGGGCTGGCGCAATATATCTTGTTTACATGGGAATAAATTTACTACGTTCATCAAAAACATCATTATCACCAACTGGGTTAAATCCTTCAAAAAATTGCTGCTCTTTGAGAAAGATGTATATTCAAGGAGCTTTTGTGACAGCAGGAAACCCTAAAGCCATTGTATTCTTTACCGCTATATTTCCCCAATTTGTTGATCCCAACGCGGCCTATTTAATTCAGTTCTGTATGCTTCTAAGCATATGCGGTTTTATAGCATTCACTTGTTTTATGATATACGCGATTAGCGGTAGCAGGATTGTATCCCTTTTTTCTAATGCGTCAGTTGGGAAATATATAAAAAGAATTATAGGCGGCACTTTTATCGGTGCGGGTGTTGGTCTTGCGGTAAGCAATAAATAAGGAAGATAATCACATAACGAATTGCTACAGCGGATGTTTTTCGTCGCAAGCTCCTCAAAACACCCCTGAGCATTGATATCTCCAACGTACATGCTAAAATCAGCTGTCTCTAAAACCTGAGATACACATACCATACATCAGTGTAAAAAGTTAAGGGTAATGCTGGAACCACACTTCGATCCGTGGCAAATTAAATCGTAGTCAATACAACTCAAATAATATCAAAATCCCTCTGGCTGGACATCCCGGAAAAATCAACGCCAAACACCTTTTCTAATTCAAAACGGCGCATGGCCCGATCATCCCTCAGCAATTGACATTCACATTGAAATTTCCTGCCGATACGATCTTCGATTATATCTCTGGCAATAAGCGGGTCATAATTATATTTCTTGCAGATTTGCGATAACAACTTGAAGGGTTGCCAAGATGGATTCCGACGATCATGCGCCTGACCGCATGTGTAATGACTGGTGTTGTTGGAATCGTTTTTTATTTTGATCTTTTTCAGACTATTTTGCAGCAGGTCGAAATATTCTTTCATGAAATTTTGAAATATCGGCTCCTGATCAAGATCGGTCCAGGTACTGTCGGGGATATAGATAATGTTTGGCATCTTTTTTCACCTTCTTTTGATGTTTGTTCCAGCGGCGGCAGCGAATGCCAAAGCGTAACGCAATATTTACTTGACCTTATACCCCGCGATCGTGTTATCTGTAGTTTTATCAAGGTGGTGATGATCTCCATCTATCACAGGTTTCGGTTTGAAGACTTATTAGCGTAATCAACGATTCAGGGGAAAGGTATCCTGATCCGCATAATCAGTTGTTGGTTGCAGCGATCATCACATCATGTAACGTCTCAACCCCAGTGCCACGGCGTCTTTTCATTAACCAGGATACGTCGTTCATTCAGCTCAAGCAAATCGTCCGAAGGAGGTATCTCATGTTTACATCTGGTCTCGTTTTTAATCTAACTACAATGGTGGGAATCGCCGTAAAGGTGGGAATCATTCTTGCCAGCGCTATTGCACTCAATATTATTCAGAAAAAATTGATTCCGAGGGTAATAATCGCGAGTATCTCGAATGTCCGGGCAGAATCACAGGATCAGTTAGCCACCCGCTCCAAAACAATGGCTTATGTCTTTATAAAAGTTATCGCCGTTATTATCTGGATTATTTCCATTGTGATGGTACTGGGTGTTATTGAAGTAAATATTTCCCCCTTGCTGGCGACACTCGGTGTTGCCAGTCTGGGCCTTGGTTTTGCTGTTCAAAACATCATTCGCGACTATCTTCAGGGCTTCTTCATCGTAATGGAAGACTGGTACCGGATTGGTGATTGGGTTACCATTGCGGGAATGGAAGGCGAAGTTGAGAAAGTAAGTCCGAGGCGTACAGTTTTACGAGAAATAAATGGCACAATGCATGTAATACCCAATAGTCAGATACCATTTGCCAGTAATCAGACCAGAGACTGGGCAAGGATCAATCTATATGTCACGGTGGCTTATAAAGAGGATATCAGCCATGTCTATCAAGTTATTAACGGGGTGTGCCAGGAACTGAAAGCTGATCCCGATTTTGGAACGAACTTAACAACGACGCCGTCTGCGATGCGTGTTAGCGATCTTGGTGACCATGGCGTCGACATTTGTATTCGGGGCGATACCAAGCCTGGAGAACAGTGGGGGCTGACCGGGGAACTACGCAAGCGGATCAAAAACCGTTTTGACCAGGAAGGTATCGAGATTCCCTGGCCTCACACTAAAGTCTATTTTGGAAACACGCCAGAAATTGTAAAAAGTACCGTTAGCTGAGCCGGATTCTCATCTTGATTTATACTGGTCTTTCGGGAGCGTGGCTTGCCCGGTAGGATAAATTGTTAATACACTTAATATGGGGCCAGCTTATATGTGCTTTCTTGCTATCAAGAAAAACTGAAGATTTCTGGCATAAGTCTTTAGGACGCCAGTGGCGGTATCTCCTACATCTATTTACCCATGGTAAGCGGCCTTCTTGAACAAGGTATGAGCCCTGCTGCAGCATTAGCTTTCTTGATTTCTGGCCCTACTACCACACTACCCGCTATGGCGGCTGTCTGGACTTTGGTTAAAAACCGTATTTTCATTTTATATGTGTCGTTTTCATTGGTTGGTGCAATTCTTTTAGGATACGTAAAGCTATTTGTGGGATAAAATT
>JAFCZV010000515.1 GCA_019314155.1 Deltaproteobacteria bacterium | reverse complement strand
GAAAGCAAAGGGCGAGTCCCAGAATAGATCCAAAAGTTCCGGGAGCAAAAGAGATGTTCCCAATAAAACAGCCGGTCGCAAAAAACATGACCGATTTCTGTTTATAATTCATGGCTTGTCTCTATAGTCTGACTCCTTTTTTGTCAAGAAATAGTATTGAAACATAATATCCTCGATTTTCCAATCGCTTCCATTTGAAACTTGAAATCATTCTTATTAAATTGGATTGATCAGGGATTGTACAATCGTGTCGTATACGACTCTGATGGGTATGTTCTTTTCAAGAGCGATCTTTCTGCAGACCTCATACTCGGGAGCCATACGAATACTTCCGTTCGGCGCTATAATCCGTTTTACTGCTATTTCACCGTAGGTTGTTTCCACAAGGACTGATTCCCGAGCCAGCACTCGTCTTTTGGCATCATAGTATCTTACACCCAAAGAAGTGGTCTCCGACAAGATGCAGTCGATCACTATTTCCCGGCAATCTTTCGGACACAAAACCTGAACCATGGTACCCGGCCTGTTTTTTTTCATGAAAATCGGAATCCAGTAGACATCAAGGGCACCATTTTCAAACAGACGATCCATCAGGAACCCAAATACTTCCGGATTCATATCGTCGATGCAGGTTTCGACAACTGTAATGGCGTCCTTTTGATGAGTGAATGCTTTTCCGGTAATGATCCTCAATAGATTCGGTATCGGTTCCAGTTCACGTTTTCCGGCACCATAACCGGTTTTTTCGATGATCATGTCCGGCATTTCTTCAAAAGATTCAGCAAGAGCAACGATGATCGCAGCACCCGTTGGCGTAACAAGCTCCTGACCCCTTTAAGAATGCCAAGGGTCGCCGGTGCTGGAACCGGGAGTGTTCCATGTTGGCAGGAAACAAACCCACTTCCCAAGGGAATCCTTGAAGATATTATCCGCGTTATCCCCAAATAATCCACACAAAGTACTGTGCCCACTATATCGACAACAGCATCAATACCACCCACTTCATGGAAATGGACGTTTTCCTTGGGACATCCGTGAATCGCGGCTTCGGCATCTGCAATCCTTTCAAAAATATCGAGACTCTTTTGTTTGATGTCCGAGGATAAATAGCTTTTTTCTATCATGGATATTATTTCTGAATAATCCCTCGATTTTACGTTGTCTTGGACGCGGACATCCACGCTTTTAGCCTGAATCCCATTGCGTGACACCGTCGCAACAGAGAGATCAAAACCGGATAATGGTATCTTTTCGAGGCTGTCTTTGAGCCATTTTACAGGAACTCCGAGATCTATAAATGCCCCTAAAGTCATATCTCCGCTAATGCCGGAAAAACAGTCAAAATAAGCAATCATGGTTTTTCTTCCGTTAAGTTCCTTATGATCCTTTGCCGGGTTCCCCGTTGCCAACGGCATGAAGCCGGATGATCTCGAGTAAAAGTTCAGTTGTACGGACCATATCGTCAAGCTTTACCGATTCCCGCACAGTATGCACATCGCGCATACCCGTGCCCAGAACACCCATCAATATTCCTTTTTCAAAGAATACATTTGCATCGGCACCACCGCCGGTTGTCTTGGTAACCATTTTTCTCCCAAGGTTTTCAGCCGCTTTACTGGCGAGTTTTACAACCGGGTGATCATCTTGAATGTAAGTGCGGGAAAAATCTTTTTCAATGTTAATCTCAAGGCGAGGAAGATCGTCAGCGGCTGGGTTGTTTTTATAATTTTCAACAACTTCCTTAAAAGTCGATACGATTTGGTCTGTAATTTTATGGAGCTTTTCTTCATCATGGCTTCTCACCTCACCCTTGACCCTTACAAGGTTGGGCACGATGTTGATGGCAATACCACCTTCGATGATTCCGATGTTGCATGTTGTCTCATGGTCGATCCGCCCCAGCTCCAGCTCAGCGATGGCTTTGCTTGCCAGTAAAATGGCATTTATACCTTTTTCAGGCGCAGCACCGGCATGTGCGTCTTTCCCGTGAATTTCGAATTCAAGACGGTTGGCAGAAGGCGCCCGGGTAACGATGCCTTCCGTGTCGGTGGCATCCAGCGCATAACCGTACTCAGCGGTGATAAGGTTTAAATCAAGGTGTTTGGCACCCAGAAGACCAATCTCCTCACAAACGGTAAGGACAAGTTCAATGGGACCGTAGGGGAGAGCTTTCTCCTTCAAAATTGTCAGGGTTTCCAATAAAATGGCAATGGCACTTTTATCGTCCGCCCCCAGAATTGTCGTTCCGTCACTGGTAAAGGTTCCGTTTTTCAGAACAGCGGTGATTCCTTTTCCGGGCTCTACGGTATCCATGTGAGCATTAAGGAGAAGCGGTGGCGCCTGGACATTCCCCGGAAATCTGGCAATAAGATTGCCCGTGTTGCCGCCTGTCTTATCAGCGGCACTGTCAACAAATGTCTCTGCGCCCATGAGATCAAGCATTTTCCTGATTTCACCGGCCATCGTCCCCTCTTCTCTTGAAACGCTGTCGATTTGAACGAGAAATTTAAAAGTCTCCGCCAATCGTCCTCTATTGACCATGATTTTATCTTTGCCTTTCGAAACGCTTTTTGCCACACAAAAATGTTGACAAAAATTCGACACATATTATGATACGGCTCGGTTCCAAAACGGAAGTGCGCAGCTTACTGGTGAGGCTCCCGGACTTCAAATCCGGTGTGAGGCGCTAAAACCGTCTCGGGTGGGTTCGATTCCCATGCACTTCCGCCATTTTGTTTGTAATTTCAAGTGGTTTCTAATCTCGATTGCCTAAATATCTACCACATTCTACCACAAAAAATGATCATTAGAAATGATAAAGTCAAAACGAATCAATCAATTTTGTAGCCCTACCACCTTTTCACCCTTGTCGCCAGGTATTTTTCAACCCTTGATACCCTGATCACTCCAACCATCTTGGGGTTGGTCACCTCCGGATCCTGGCGCCCTACCCTTCTTATTGAGA
>JAFCZV010000514.1 GCA_019314155.1 Deltaproteobacteria bacterium | reverse complement strand
CCCAGGGTAAATCCTGAAAAGATAATTTCCCTCGGTAATGCCGCGTCAACCGGCGCAAACATGATTCTTTTATCAAAACGTTACTGGAAAAGATCCGCTGAAATCGCAGCAGATCTGGAGCACCTCGAACTGTCAGGGCATGCCGATTTCTTCGATAGCTTTATTGAAGAAATGAACTTTCCAACTGAAAATATGTGGTAATAATGTAGCTGACGTTGAGTTTTTCAACCAGAACTTTATGTTTCAGCGAAATGGATGATTTTTTTCTGAAACGTGTATTGTTTCCACCTTGACACCATCTTTGCATTTATTTATATTTCTAAATTTGACGGCTTTGTAAAAAGTCTTTTGTGAGCAAAATTTGATCATTTGGGGATTTAGCGTTTCAAACGGTCACTGAGCGAGCAAAAATTGACTTTTTACAAAACCATCAATCCTAAAATCTAATTTTTTTGTTTAGGACCTTTACCATGCCGCTTAAAAACACACAGGAATTTATCAAAAAACTCGAATTCGAAGGTGAACTCAAAAGGATTTCCGCGGAAGTCGATCCAGTATTGGAAGTGACCGAAATTGCAGACCGGATGAGTAAAACCAACGGTCCCGCCTTGCTTTTTGAAAACATCAAAGGTTCCTCATTTCCGATGATGATCAATGCCTTCGGCAGCTTTCGGCGGATGGAAATGGCATTGGAGTGTGATTCCTTCGACGATATCGGCCGTCGCATCGAATCACTCATCAAAATCAAGCCGCCAGGCTCTTTCAAGCAAAAAATAAAGATGTTTTTCGACTTGAAAGAACTGGCCGGCATTACCCCCAAAAAGGTAAAACACGCGCCGTGCCAGCAGCGGGTTTACGGTCCGGACGGACCATTGCTGGATATGCTCCCCATTCTCACCTGCTGGCCCCACGACGGCGGTCCGTTTATAACCCTTCCGGTTGTCATTACAAAAGATCCTGAAAGCAGCACTCAGAATGTCGGCATGTATCGCATGCATAAATATGATAATGCCACAACCGGCATGCACTGGCAGTACAATAAAGACGGCAGCCGCCATTTTGACAAATACAAATCCCGGGGGGAACGTATGGAGGTGGCGGTGGCCCTTGGCGGACCCCCCTTGGTGACCTATGCTGCTACAGCACCGATGCCGCCGGATATTGACGAATTTTTACTTGCAGGTTTTATCGGGTCACACCCCATTGAAGTCATCCGGGCAAAAACAGTGGACATCTTTGTCCCCGCCGAATCCGACTTTATCATTGAAGGATACGTAGATCCCGATGAGGATCGGGTTGAAGGTCCGTTCGGAGATCATACCGGATTTTACTCTCCTGCCGATCTTTATCCGGCATTTCATGTAACCTGTATAACCTGCAGGAATGACGCTGTTTATCCTTCGACCGTTGTGGGGAAGCCGCCCATGGAAGACTGTTATATGGCAAAGGCAACGGAAAGAATCTTTCTGCCGTTGTTAAAGATGCTCGTTCCGGAAATAGTCGATATGGAGCTCCCTATGGAAGGTGTTTTTCACAACTGCGCCCTGATATCCATTGACAAGAAGTTTCCCGGCCAGGCAAAAAAAGTAATCCATGCACTCTGGGGCCTCGGACAAATGGCCTCCACGAAATATATTGCCGTATTTGATAAAGATATGGATCTTCGCGATTCGAGTACGGTGGTCTGGAAGCTCCTTAATAACGTAGATCCCAAAAGAGATCTGTTGCTGTCGGAAGGGCCCCTGGATGCTCTGGACCATTCGGCGCCGTACCCGAATTTTGGCGGAAAAATGGGGATAGACGCTACAAGAAAAACCCGGGAAGAAGGTATGGGACGAAAATGGCCTGAAGAAATCAAAATGTCTCAAGAAATCATCGAAAAGGTCAGCAACCGGTGGAAGGAATATGGATTTTAAGAAATTCTCCGAGCTCATTATGATCGAACAAACCTTTTTTGCCCTTCCCTTTGCATTGTTGGGTGTGCTGTTTGCCGGTGGCGGAACGTTTAAGATTTGGTTCTGGGTAATCGTCGCTCTGGCTGCAGCCAGAACTGCCGGCATGTCATTCAACCGGGTTATCGATGCTGAAATCGATGGGAAAAATCCCCGCACCCGTGACCGGCTGGTTCCAAAAGGGGAG
>JAFCZV010000513.1 GCA_019314155.1 Deltaproteobacteria bacterium | reverse complement strand
TCACAAAGCTTTCGAATGCATCTGCTAAGCACCATTCTCCTTTCCGGATCCTCAAAGAAAGGGTCAAGCGGGAATCTTCCTATACAGGATTCAGTAACCCAAACATGGATACATCGCGGGCAATTGTATTCAATAGGGATTGTTTTTTGACCAGCCATTCTAGCATCAAGTCCTTCTTGTATAATATCATTTTCATTAATTTCTGATTCACAAAACATACAATTCATAAACACTCCTTAAAATAATAAAATCGAAACACGATTTTATTGTATAATTTCAATAAGTTCAATTTTAAAGTTCAGTGTTTTACCTGCAAGTGGATCATTTTCATCTATGACGATACTGTCTTCTGTGAAGTCTTTAATTGTCACTACGACTTGTTTTCCATCTTGTGTGCGAACTTGCAGTCTTTTACCAATTTCTAAGTTTATTTCCTGGGGAAAACTTGATCTGTCCATAACATGTACGAGTTCTTTCTTATGAGGACCGTACGCCTCCTCCGGGGAAAGCTCGATGGTCTTTGTTTCTCCTTTTTGCATCCCGATGACCGCATTTTCAAAACTCGGCAGCATGTTTTTCTCTCCGATTATAAACTCGAACGGCTCTTCCTCTAAAGTAGACCCGAAAATCGTTCCATCTTCCAAGGTGCCTGTAAAGTGAACCTTTACTTTATCACCAATTTTTGCCTGTGTCATGTTCCCCCACATTCATTTGATTTTTAGACAGTAAATCTCATAAAGATATGCATAAAACGCGTCCACCATGACCTTTCAAAAGGGTTTTGTCAAGATACGATTTAGCAAAAAAACGATCCAGATCCGGTAGAGCTTGATAAATTTTAGCTACATGGAAATGCGAAAAATGATTTCTCCTTGTAACCATGCATCGATTGCATTGAGCTGTCTGAAATAATCTCTGATGGCCGCTGCCAACGGCAACGCATCAGCTTGACACCCCATTTCCCGGCAACGATCGATTAAACGTGAATGGACAGTATGAAAGATTTCACGAATCTTTTGGTAACAACGGAGCCTGGCCCTGTGATCCCTGGACTCAAAAATCATTTTACAGTGCTCTGTTTTTGTGGAAGAACATGTTCGACACACGGCAGGCCTCACCGGATACACCCTGCACATGCCATCTTCCAAAAAGATACAGGGCAGTTCATGCCGAATCATTGCGACATCATAAGGGCTTAGATCCTTTATGCGTCCCAGTATCATTTCAACACTGCCGCTAATCTCTTTTTTTGCTTGATCCGTGAAGTTCTGCTCGACATGATATCCGATAAGCAGCGCTTCCGGAGCGGTCACCATGGGCAGATTATAACAGCAGTAATGGCACCCCGGCTTGCAGTCCAAGGGTTCTGGCAGAGACTCGAGTGACGTAAATTCCAGAATGGCTTGGTCTGTCCAATTTAGGGCATCCCATGCCAGTACCAGCGCTTTGTTTTGAAATTTTTCCATCTTTTATATTATCTTTGATAGATAGTTATAATCCCAAAAATAATTTCTTTGACACCATAGCAGGATAAAGAGGATAAATAAAGTTATCTGTCTGTTTCGAACCCGATGCGCTATCCAAAAAAAAATTATATGAAAGGAGCGAGCCATGGCGTCATATAAACAGGGAATAGCTTTTAGGTATATACAAGACACCAAGTATCACCGGGATCGCCCGATGAAAGATGATCTGGGTTCTATCCCGGCAACGAGTCATTTTAAAAACTATCCGGATGCAGCGCGTGTGCAATTGTCGCAACCCGAACTGAGCCGGCCGGCCGATCTGTGGCAGTGCTTGGCCCGAAGGCGGTCAGAACGCAATTATTCATCTGATCCGCTTGGCCTTGACGATTTTATCAGGCTGCTTTGGGCGGCCCAGGGCGTAACCGCAAGGGCCGGAAGCCATTTGCTCCGCACTGCGCCTTCAGCCGGTGCCCTTTATCCTTTTGAAACATATCTTTACGTTGACCGGGTTGAAGATATTCCCCAGGGACTTTACCATCTTAATGTTGCCGACTTTGTTCTGGAACGTTTGAAGGACGGGAATTATAATAGGGATATTACCGCTGCCTGCCTGGGGCAACCGGTGGTTCGACGTGCCGCGGTCGTCTTCATCTGGACCGCAATGATGCTCAGA
>JAFCZV010000512.1 GCA_019314155.1 Deltaproteobacteria bacterium | reverse complement strand
TGTCCGTTTATGGGCCCAAAATATTCAAAGTTAAAGGCTTCGAACAACATTCCCGGAGTAATAAATGTTTTAAAAGATTCTTTTGAACGCTTTGCGAATTTATAGATATCGCCACCGAATTTCGGCAAGGATTTAATAAAATCTTTAAGCTCTTGTTTAAAATCCTGTATGTATTTCGCAGAAAAGGTTCGACTTAACAAAGAGGATATGGCACCGACATTGTGTGCGATGGACATATCATTGTCATTTAATATAACCAGAATGTTTTTGTTAATGTGTCCAGCCTGGTTAAGACCTTCATAAGCGAGCCCTCCGGTCATAGAGCCATCACCTATGACCGCGATAACTTTGGAATTGTCCTTTTTCAAACGTTTGCCACATGCGATCCCGAGGCCTGCAGAGATAGATGTGCTGCTGTGCCCGGTTGAAAATGCATCGTAAGGACTTTCGCTCATCCGGGTAAACCCGGATACTCCGCCATGCTGGCGAAGTGTGTGAAATCGGTCCCTTCGTCCGGTCAGTAGTTTGTGAGCATAGGCTTGATGTCCCACATCCCAGATAATTTTATCATCAGGTGCATTAAAAACGTAGTGGATGGCAATTGCCAACTCCACAACACCTAAACTCGGTGCAAGGTGGCCGCCATTTTTTGATACCACATCAATGATGACCTGCCGTATCTCTGACGCGAGGGAGGGGAGATCATTTTTGGGTATTTTTTTTAAATCTGCAGGAGAATCGATTTTTTCAAGAAAACTCAAAGTATATATCACTCCTTATTTATTTCTATCAACAATATAATGCGCAATGGCCCTGAGCGGATCAGCTTTGTTATCAAAATAATCGAGCACTTTCAAGGCATCGTTTACAAGTTTTTTTACAAATATTTTGGATTTTTCCATCCCAAGTATGGAAGGGTAGGTGCTTTTTCCCCGAGCTTGATCTGTACCGACATCTTTTCCCATAATATCAGGGTCGCCTTCAACGTTCAGTATGTCATCGGTGATCTGAAAGGCGAGTCCGATATTTCTGGCATAATTTTTAAGTTTTTTAATTTGATCACGGTTTCCATTCACCAAAATGGTTCCGGCAATCACTGATGCCTCGATCAAGGCGCCGGTTTTCAAGCGGTGCATTTTTTTAAGATCCTCTAAACCAAGAACGTTTCCCTCGGCGGCAATGTCTTGCATCTGTCCCTCAATCATACCCTTACATCCCGCGGCCATTGCTATTGTGTGTATAGCACGAAGCCGATTAAACGCATGATCTTTGTCGGCAGATTCGACGGATGAAAGGATCTCAAAAGCCAGTGTAAGAAGGGCATCACCGGCAAGAATTGCCGTAGCTTCATCAAATTGGATATGACACGTTGGTTGGCCCCTGCGCAGATTATCATTGTCCATGGCAGGAAGGTCATCATGAATCAGGGAATACGTGTGAATCATCTCTATAGCGCAGGCAGCCCGCATGGTATCGTCCAAGTGACTTCCCACAGTTTCAGCGGCCGCAATACACAAAATGGGTCGTAAACGTTTTCCACTGGACATGAGAGAATATTCCATGGCGGTTTTAATCTTGGAGTCCTTCGAATAATTCTCTATTATTACACCCAAGGCATTATCGATCTGTTTTCGTTTTGAAGACAGATATGAATTCAGATCGAATTTATTCATCTTCCGGCTCGATTTCCGAGATAAACGGTTTCTCAAAAACATTACCGGTCTGATCTTTTAATAAAAGGGTAATCCTTTGTTCTGTCTCATCCAGTTTTTCGGAACAGAATTTGGACAGTTGAACCCCTTCTTCAAACCTTTTTATTGCTTTTTCAAGCGGCTGATCGCCTGATTCGAGTTCCCGAACGATCTGCTCAAGTTTTTTCATTGCTTTTTCAAAAGTCAGATTGGCCATAAAATTATTTTCCTTTTACCCTGCAAATTAATGAACCTTTCGCAACCGTCACCTCAAGATCCTGACCAATGGAGACCTTCTGTGGGTCTCTCACCACAGCTGCATCCGGAATGGTTCTGGTAATACTGTAACCTCGGGATAGCGTGGCTTTAGGGCTCAGCGCATGAAGCCCGGCCATAGCCTCCCGAAGTAAAAAACGTTTTTTATTTATAGTTATCCTCATGAATTTAACA
>JAFCZV010000511.1 GCA_019314155.1 Deltaproteobacteria bacterium | reverse complement strand
CCTCGCAGAAAAGTCACCGGCCATCGGCGGCATAATGTCACAGCTGGACAAGACCTTTCCCACCAATGACTGTGCCATGTGAATTATCTCGCCCAAACTGGTCGAGGTCGGCCGGCACATAAACATAGAGCTCCACACCATAACCGAGGTTAAAGAAATATCCGGCGAAGCCGGCAATTTTAAAGTCACCCTGAACAGAGGGGCGCGATATATCGATCTTGACAAATGTACGGGGTGCGGAGATTGTACCGAAGTTTGCCCGGTCAGTCTTCCCAGTCTCTACGATGAGCGCCTCATAAACCGGAAAGCGGTTTATAAGCCTTATGCTCAGGCCGTACCCGGAGCCTATTCCATAGACAAAAGAGACCTTTCGCCGTGCACCCATGCCTGTCCGAACAATGTAAATGCCCACGGATATGTGGCCATGATTGCCCAGGAAAAATATACGGAGGCCCTGGAGATTATCACAAGGACCCTGCCCCTCCCGGGTGTTCTCGGTCGAATCTGTCCCCACCCGTGCGAAGACGTGTGCCGAAGGAAAGACGTGGATGAACCGATCTCCATCTGCACACTCAAACGTTTTACAGCAGATCAGGTTGATATCGATGACCTGCCCTTAATCGAGATCACGCCAAGGAACGAAAAGGTCGCTATTATCGGTGCCGGACCTGCCGGTCTGACCGCGGCATATTTTCTGGCGCAAGATGGTTTCAAGGTTACAATTTTCGAGGCCCTTCCTGTAGCCGGCGGCATGCTCAGAGTCGGAATTCCGGATTACAGACTCCCACCGGATGTTCTTGAAAAAGAGATTAAATGGATCACCCGGCTCGGCGTTGAGATAAAATTCAATACAGCTCTTGGACGAGACATCACCATTGATAGATTGATGGACGACGGGTACAAATCAGTTTATCTCGCCGTTGGCTGTCATGCCAATATGAAACTTAACATCCCCAACGAAGATACGGTGGGTGTCATCTCCGGTGTTAAATTCTTAAGAGATACAGCACTTGGCGACCTCAAGGAAATCAAGGGGAATGTTGCCATTGTCGGCGGCGGGGATGTGGCTATCGATGCTGCTAGATCAGCTTTACGCCTGGATGCGGATAAAGTCAGCATCATTTACAGGCGGACGCATACAGAGATGCCGGCTCGGGAGGAGGAGATCGAAGATGCCCTTGAAGAAGGGGTCGATATTCAGTTCCTTATGGCACCGGTGGAGGTGATGGAAAAAGACGGTAAGGTTGTAGGTCTCAAATGCATTAAAATGGAATTGGGAGCGCCGGATAAAAGCGGCCGTCGTCGCCCGGTTCCTGTTGAAGGAAGTGAATTTGTCGTCGATACGGATATTATCATACCGGCCATCGGCCAGCGTACCGACACGGCTTTTCTTAAAGGCTCAACCGGTGTTGATTTGGACCGATGGAATAACATTAACGTCGATCCGGTTAGCTTCGAAACCACAAGAAAAGGCGTGTTTGCAGGGGGTGATGCCCAGACCGGCCCCGGTATCGCCATTGGAGCGGTGGCTGCCGGACGAGAGGCCGCAATTTCCATATCCAGATATCTTGATGGCACAGATTTAAAAGAAGGGCGAAAATCCATTGAAATCCCCCAGAAAAATTTCAACCCCATGGATAAAGGCATCCCAAAGGTTGAAAGGGCCAAAATGTCCAGAATCTCCATGGAAGATCGGAAAAAAAGCTTTGCCGAGGTTGAACAGGGTCTGAGTGAAGCGACGGCGGTTATCGAGGCGAAAAAATGCCTGAACTGCATGGTCTGCTGTGAGTGTCTCGAATGTGTAAAAGTTTGCAAGGCCGAAGCACTCACTCTCGAAACCCATTCCCAGAAGGATGAAGCCATTGAGATCGATACGGGTTCCATCATTTTGACGCCGGGGGGTGAGCCGTATGATCCTGCGCAACACGACATCTACGGATACACAAAACATCCCAACATAGTGACGTCCATGGAGTTTGAGCGGATTCTTTCGGCTTCCGGGCCCTATGGCGGGCATATGGTGCGCCCTTCGGATCATAAAGAGATCATAAAGAGCCGAAAAAAATTGCCTGGCTGCAGTGCATCGGGTCCAGGGATGTCCATGTGGGTGCCAATGGCTACTGTTCCGGTGTGTGCTGTACGTACGCCGTCAAGGAGGCCATGTTGGCCAAAGAGCACAACAGCGAAGACCTGGATGCAGCCGTTTTTTATATCGACATCCGCACGTACGGGAAAGATTTTGAGAGATACTACAACCGTGCCAAGGATGAACTGGGGGTTCGGTTCATCAAGTCCAAAGTGACCCATATCGACCCGGATGAAGAGACGGGAATGCAGATTATCCGGTATGTGGACGAGACCGGCAGGCGCGTGGAAGAAGGATTTGACATGGTGGTCCTGTCCGTGGGGCTGACGGCATCTATGCAAACAACATCCCAGGCAAAAAAATGGGGCATCGATCTGGATCATTACAACTTTGCCAGCAGCAGCAGCTTTGATCCGGTTCAGACGTCCAGGCCCGGGATATATGCCTGCGGTATTTTTCAAGCGCCTAAAGATATTCCGTCTTCGGTTATCGATTCCAGCGCTGCTGCGGGTGTGGCAGGCAGCAGGTTGGCCGAGTCTCGGTGGACACTCACAAAAACCAGAGAAATCCCGGACGAAACGGATGTCCGGGGTGACCCGCCCCGGATCGGTGTTTTTGTCTGCCGATGCGGAACCAATATCGCGGGAATCGTTGATGTCCCTGAAGTTGCAGAGTTTGCAAAAGACCTCCCCGGCGTTGCCTACGTAGAGGAGAACATGTTCAGCTGCTCCCAGGACACCCAGGATAAGATGACCGAGGTCATTAAAACGCATCGACTGAATCGGGTGGTGGTTGCCGCCTGCACCCCAAAAACCCATGAGCCCTTATTTCAGGAGACCTTAATTAACGCCGGTATCAACAAGTATCTATTTGAGATGGC
>JAFCZV010000510.1 GCA_019314155.1 Deltaproteobacteria bacterium | reverse complement strand
TGTACAACCTGAATTCGTCATTCATTCCGGCGATCAGCATGCGTTAAAGTACAGGCTTTTCTTTGGACCCAAAAGCATGAAAATTTTAAAATCTGTGGATTATGATCTGGTCAAAGCCGTGAATTTTGGGATGTTTGATATACTAGCCAAACCCTGTGTCTGGATAATGGATTTTATTTATGATCATTTTATCCCCAACTATGGGGTAGCCATTATTATTTTAACTATTTTTACCAAACTCATCCTATGGCCCCTAGGAAGTAAGAGCTATAAATCGATGGCCGACATGAAAAAAATTCAACCTTTGATGGCTGACATTAAGGAAAAATATAAAGGTGACAAGAGAAAAATGAATGAAGAGATGATGGGGTTGTACAAAACGTATAAAGTCAACCCCATGGGCGGATGCCTTCCGATGGTTGTCCAGATTCCGGTATTCTTTGCCCTGTATCGAATGTTATATGAAGCCATAGAATTAAGACACGCTCCTTTCTTTTGGTGGATTAACGATCTTTCAGCTCCAGATCGTGCCGTGCCATTCATGGAGGCGCCCCACGGAATACCTGTTTTAACCATAATCATGGGGGCGACCATGTTTTTTCAGCAAAAAATGTCCCCTCCAATGGGTGATCCCACCCAGGCTAAGATGATGATGATGATGCCGATTGTTTTTACGTTTATTTTTATCAATTTTTCTTCGGGGCTGGTTTTATACTGGCTTGTAAACAATGTCCTGTCAATGGCCCAACAGTATTATATCACGAAGAAAAACGCTTAATAACGGAGGTTTGATAATGCCACCCAGTTTGGAATTTGAAGAAAAAAATGTCGAAATGGCTGTTAAAAAAGCCTGTAAAGAATTGAACATTCCTCGGGAAAAACTCAAACACGATGTTATTTCTTACGGATCAACCGGGATTTTTGGGTTGGTTGGGACCAAGAAGGCGCGTATCCGGGTTACCGTACCGGAACCTGCCCCGGCGTCTGTCCACAAAGATTCGGATTCAGAAAAAAATAGAGGCGGTTTCCCCGATCACCTCATAGATGATAAAGATTCACAAATAGATGTCGCACCTGAAAAGAAAGAAATTTTACATTCAGATGATGATCCAAAGGATATCGGCAGGGATGCGCTTCAGCGCATTATCGATTTGATAACGACCGATGCAACCATATCCATCGAAGAGCGGTCAGGCCGAATTTTTTTCAACGTCAAAGGCGGAAACTCTGGCATCCTAATCGGCAAACGGGGACAAACCCTTGAGGCGATTCAATATATCATTGGAAAAATTGTCAATAAGAGCAGACAAGAGCGTATTAGAATTCAGGTGGATGTTGAAGGCTATCTGGAAAAAAGACGAATTAGCTTAGAAGGGTTGGCTTCACGGCTTGCGGAAAAGGTAAAACGGACCGGAAAACCCGCGACAATCGGTCAAATGAATTCTCACGATCGAAGGATCGTACATATTGCGTTAAAGAATAACAGTCTGGTTAGAACTCAGAGTATGGGAGAAGGCGCTTTAAGGAAGCTCGTTATATTTCCCAGAAAAAACTCGCAGCGAAAAAAACGCCATTAAATACAGATCGTTCACTCGGTTTAAGGCTTTGGACTGAAACAACAAACGCTAAACCCTGCAGCTTGTCGAAAAGTGAATATTCTGTTGCAACGGGGCTGCAGGGAGCTTAAAATCACCCTCATTGTTAAAAAAATGGAATGTGATACTATCGCCGCCATTGCTACACCCAGCGGCAGCGGCGGTATCGGGATTATCAAAATCTCCGGTAAAGACGCTTTTTCAATAGCTGGATCAATTTTTCAGAGATCCTGTGACCCACCTGATGAACTTCAGGACACCCCCCCCCCTTTTTTTTCTTCCTTTACCTCCCATCGTCTCTATTATGGTCATATTGTGAATACGGAAAACGGAAAGGTGCTGGATGAAGTTCTTGTGTCTAAGATGGATGCACCGCGGACATACACCCGGGAGGATGTCGTTGAAATAAACACCCATTCGGGCCACGTGGTTCTGGGTTCGATTCTCGATTTGGTATTGAAAAACGGAGCCAGGCTGGCAGAACCGGGTGAATTTACGAAAAGAGCTTTTCTCAACGGCCGTATCGATCTGACCCAGGCGGAGGCGGTTATCGATATTATCAACTCTAGAACCGAAAAATCCCTAGAAATTGCAACCTCACAGATTAAAGGCGGGTTGAAAAGCACCATTGAATCCATAAGAAGCACATTGTTGGATATTTTAACGGAAGCCGAAGCTGCTATCGATTTTCCGGAAGATGTGGGTGAAATCATTAATGCAGAGGAAGCCATCGAAGTTTTAGAGAAAAAGGTTATCCAAGATTTGAAAAAACTGGTCGATCAATACGAAAATGCTCGATTTCTCCGAGACGGTCTAAAAATGGCGGTTATCGGTAGGCCCAATGTGGGGAAATCGAGCCTGATGAACCGGCTTATTCAAGAGGATCGTGTCATTGTTACGCCGATTCCCGGTACCACCCGGGATTTGATCGAAGAAACACTGAACATTCATGGTATCCCTGTGGTCATTGCAGATACCGCCGGCCTTCATGATACGGATGATCCGGTTGAAGTTATCGGCATAGAGAAGACCCAGGAATATATAAATGGTTCAGATTTGATACTTTTTATGATGGATGC
>JAFCZV010000509.1 GCA_019314155.1 Deltaproteobacteria bacterium | reverse complement strand
AGTTTTCCGCAAAGTATTCACATGAAGAAAATGTACTACCAGAAATATAAGAGCGAGATACCCCATTTGAACGCGCCATTAACGTATGATGCGGTCATGCTTTTGGCTGATGCTATTCACCGCGTTGGAACCTTTGATCGAGACAGAATACGAGATGCACTGGCTGAAACAAAGGGGTTTCAGGGGGCTACGGGAACCATTACATTCGACGAACACGGTGATCCGTTGAACAAACCAGTGGTAATTATGAAATTAGGGAAGGACGCTCCAATGTATTTTAAAAGCATCAAACCGTAGCTGCAAGTTATAGTAAATGTGAGAAAAAATCATATTATGGATGTTGCACCATAATGATATTTACTATTTCTTTGGTAGGGAAACCATAACCTTTATGAAAATGGTTGTTCCACTGACAATGAAGCACTCAATACCAAATTCGAGAATGGAATAACAAGGTTCGTAAAAACCATAAAACCTTAAATCTACAACTCGCAAATACAGTTGGGTGGGGATATGAAAACAATCAGATTTATTTTCCTTTTTATATTTGTATTCATCTTAGTGACGCTGGTTCCTGTATGCTCCACCAGCGCAACTTAGTTTCATCGTTATCCAAACCTGTGATTTCTGCTATCTATTCACGATCCTAAAGCTGCTTAAAAAGTTGTGATATCGTTTTTCAATAAGGGCAAATCCGATTTGCAGGGTTTGCCCTTTTCTTTTTTATGCTATATGTAAAACAATTATATTTGATGCAGGTTGTTGTTTTGGCAAGAGATCGAAACCAACGGAACCTCAAAGACTTTTTCGAGACTATCAAATTTGACATCAGGGATGAACATTTGATAAGGTTTCGATAGCTTATAGAAATTTAACAGGATTTATCAAAGAAGGAACGACCATGAGCGATAAAAAAGAATCCCTAATCGAACGTCTGGAAAGGGGAGTTGTCTTGGTGGCTGAGGGTTATATCTTTGAGTTGGAAAGAAGGGGATATTTAAAAGCCGGACTTTTTGTACCAGAAGTTGTTTTAGATCATCCAGAGGCAGTCAAGGAACTACACCACGAATTTTTAATGGCAGGTTCTGATGTCATTGTGGCTTGCACATATTATGCTCACAGATCAAAATTAAAAGCCATCGACAAAGAAGATAGGCTTGAAGAACTAAATCTCAAATCCATATCTTTAGCGCAAGAAGTAGCCCAAAAAGGTGACGCACTGGTTGCCGGGAATTTATCCAATACCTGGGAATTTAATCATAACGATCCGACCGAATCAGGAAAAATTGTCAGATCCATTTTCAAAGAACAAGTTGAATGGGCTTCTCGTGGAAACGTTGACTTCATTATTGCTGAAACGTTTAGCCACTTGGGTGAAGCCTCTATTGCCTTAGAAGTTATAAAGGACGCTGGATTCCTGGCCGTGATTACCTTCACAACGGTCCATGAAAAGAGCTGTGACGGCTATAGCTGGGAAGAAGCCTGTAGAATACTGGAAAAAAATGGTGCCGACGTTGTTGGTTTTAACTGTGGTCGAGGACCTGAAACCCTCATGCCGATTGTTCGCAGAGTTCGAGATAAAGTTCAAGGGCATATGGCTGTGCTGCCGGTTCCTTATCGAACAACGTCGAAAGAACCTTGTTTTTTTGATCTAAGATTGGAAAATTCCAATAACGCTTTCCCGGTAGCGCTGGACCCTTTTTTGTTAACCCGGTTTGAAATGGCAGATTTTTCCGTACAAGCTCGAAATATAGGAGTTAATTATATCGGGATTTGCTGTGGCGCCGGTCCTCACCATGTAAGATCGATGGCTGAAGCGTTGGGTCGAAAAGTTCCCGCAAGTAAATACTCTCCAGATATAAGCCTGCATCCCGTTTTCGGTAATCAAGATGCAAAAAAACAAGACTATGTTGAATGTCTGCTCGGTCCCAATGTTAGTATTGATCTAAATTCAACTTAACCCGGATTTCTCCCAGGCTGGGCCAAATTAAAAATGTGGATAATCGATTTGCTTCCACACTTTTCCTTTTTTAAGTCCCTATCTCGTGGTTTGAGCTTTTAGTAGCTATTACATGTATCTGCTATGTATCCAAAATCTTAACAGTGGGTTCAGAACCTGTGATATCGTTTTTTAATAAGGGCAAACTT
>JAFCZV010000085.1 GCA_019314155.1 Deltaproteobacteria bacterium | reverse complement strand
CGCATGTTTTGTTTTTTCTTTATTATGAAGCAGAAACCATGCCAAATTTTTCAAATAATTATATCTTTTATAATCCTAAATAGTTATCTTGCACAACGATATTAACACTACCAACTATTATGAATAATATTTGCCAATTCCTATGAAATTCATTTCATAATCTTAAAATTTTCACACTAATGGTTCTTTCTTGTATTTCTTCAACAGACTAAAAAACGGCAAAAATTGACACGATTATTGTCAAACATTGTCATAATCCCTTCACACAAACAATTCACACAATCGAGATAACCGGCTAATATCTTACCATTTTTTAAATTTATTAAAATAGAATGTTCAGCCTTGCACGATTTTTGCTTTAAATTAGCTCAACTGATTAGGACTCTCGGGTGTGCGTGCATCTTTTCTGCCGGATATCTTTAAAAAAAATAGAAGAGTTGCTCCGGTGTCAATAACGGCATTTCGGGATACTATTTAGGTGAGTGAACTATCGTATTTAGAGGATTACTGATCATGGGTGTACTATTTAATATATTGTTTGTTATTGCAGTAATAGCGACCATTATTTCTCTCTGTGTTTTTTTAGGTAGCTTAATTATTTTGTTTGAAAAGGACGAATTGCCGGACATTGAAGATTTTTAGGTCGGTAACAACGCGTGAAATATGGAAGAAAAGACTGCCGTGGACAACTTTAACGGAAATACAGATGAATTAAGAACCATTTTGGACAAGTATTACAGCGTACAGTTCTCCTTGAGTAAGATGGATCCGGCGTATCTGTTCAAATTGCGAGATATTTCAAATAACGGTCTATGCATTCTGGTAAAACAAGATTCCACCGTGTTCAGACAACTGAATGAAGGTGATATATTGGACATGGAATACAATCCCACAAGAGCTTCAGGTCCCACCAAACTTTTAAAAACCCAGATCACATCCAAAAATTGTTATGATCGGTTTAAGGGGCATTCTCTCGTCGAGCTGACGATCATTGACAATTAGAATGATTATGTCCCCATAAAGTCAAAAAGGCAAACCCAGCGAAATGGATTTGCCCTTTTTGAAAAACGATATCACAGATTTTTTACCAGCTCCAGAACTCAAGATACATAGCAGTTATTGATACTTAACTGGAGCCTGGACATGCACCTTACGCTCCTGCTATTTTTGCGGTTTGTAAGGGTGCCGTCGGTTCTTGAGCCAGAGTCTTCTGGAGAAAGCGGGCGTCCCGATAGTTGGACACCCGCCTCTTCAAATAACAGCATTTATAGTAGCCGTTTAAACCTAATCATTACCCGGTGATTCAGTAAGTATCTTCATCACGTCGTCCATATTAAACTTGGCCGGCGTCTGACGTGGTGGAAACTCCTTAAAGGTCGCAAGGAATTTGCCCACGTATGCCTGTGCTGGCGCCATCAGAAAGACGCGCCTCATCCACCAACGCTCGTAATTGTTCGCATCGGTGTCAGCGCGCTCAAAGGGATCTGCGCGCAAGTTGAAGAACTTGGGGGCGCGTAACATCACAAAAGGGTCTCGCCAAACGGCCATGCCGCGGGCACGCTGTTCTGCGAAGACAAGCTTCCATTGCTCATAACGCAATCCGGCCAGTGCACCGTCATCGGTGAAATAGAAAAACTCCCGGCGCGGTGCCTCTTTCTCGCTTCCAGTAAGATACGATAGCAGGTTGTAACCATCCAGGTGCACTTTGTATTTCTTGTTGGCGCCCTGATAGCCTTTTTTGAGTTTTACCCTGATGTCGGTCTCGCCAGCTGCGGCAAGCAGTGTCGGCACCCAGTCCGTATGAGATACTATTTCATTGGAAACTGATCCTGCCTTGATCTTGCCGGGCCAGCGCACCATACCGGGAACACGGTAAGCGCCCTCCCAGTTGGTATTCTTCTCACTACGGAAAGGGGTGATGCCACCATCAGGCCACTCATTGTAATGAGGGCCATTATCAGAGGTGTAGATAACAATGGTGTTGTCGGTGATCTTGAGGTCGTCCAGCAAGTCGAGCAATTCACCGACATGCCCATCGTGCTCCACCATGCCGTCGGCATATATTCCAAACCCGGTTTTGCCTGCACTCTCAGGCTTGAGATGGGTATAAAAATGCATACGAGAGGTATTGAGCCAGGCTAAAAAGGGTTTGTCTGCTTTATGAGCACGCTTAATGAAAGCGACCGTCCTCTCCAGGAACTCTTCGTCTGCTGTCTCCATGCGCTTCCTGGTGAGCGGACCTGTGTCCGTGCACTCCTGCTTGCCCATGGGGCCAAAGCGTGCATCGTCAACTTTGTTTTCCGTCGTTGTGGCAACACAATCCATCACGCCGCGTGGGCCAAACTTGGCGCGGAATGCCGGGTCCTTGGGATAGTCCTCATTCTCCGGTTCTTCCTCGGAGTTGAGGTGGTAGAGGTTTCCATAAAACTCATCGAAACCATGCAGAGTGGGTAAAAACTCATTGCGGTCACCCAGGTGATTTTTACCAAACTGACCGGTCATGTAACCCAACGGTTTAAGTAACTCGGCGAGAGTGGGGTCCTCTGGTTGGAGGCCAAGGGTAGAGCCGGGCAGCCCCACCTTGGTGAGTCCGGTACGTAATGGACTCTGGCCGGTGATAAACGCAGATCGGCCAGCGGTACAGCTCTGCTCAGCGTAGTAGTCGGTGAATAACATGCCCTCGTTGGCAATTCGGTCAATATTGGGTGTCTTGTAACCCACAAGCCCTCTGCTATAGGCACTGAGGTTCGTGATGCCTACATCATCGCTCATGATGAGCAGGATGTTAGGTTTTGGGGCAGCAAATGAAGTGCCGACTGTCAAGGTCAGCATGAAGGACAGGACAATTCCCGCCAGGATAAACTTTCTTACGTGTCTCATTTTTCCCTCCCACTATTTGAGTTTAATAAACCATGAATACTAAAATCATCTCCTTATTTACTGATTACTCTTTCAGCACCTTCACAAGCGGAACTCCCACCGACCCTGATGGGGGTTTTATTTCCAGATACGCAGCTATTGTCGCGGCTATGTCCTGGGGCCCCACCAGCCTGCTTATTGTCTGAGCCGCAACACCGTTGCCGGCAAAGAAAATAGGCACATACGTATCGTACTTCCACGGCGAGCCATGGATTGCAGCAATTTTTTCGATCCCCATCTTTTCGGCTTCCTCACTGGAGTGTAAAAACCAGTAATGCTCCGGCACCATATGGATGTTGCCGGAACGTACAGGATGAAAACTACGCCGGATCTGATTCTGGATAGGCGACTCGGTTATTCGTCCGGCTAATAAGTCACTGCGTGTCATGGCATAGGCAATCCCCGGCACTTTCATCATTTCTGCGGCAACAAAGCGCTCCACTTCTTCGATATCAAGCTTTGCATCTTCTATGGCGTCAAGATTGAGATAGAGATAGGGATGACTATGGAAGGCAACAAGGTCATCCCGTCCGAACCGTTTCTTAAGCGCATCCGATAAAGGAGAGCCGTTTTTAAACCAGTCTAATGGAAAGCGGCCTGTCTCCATTCCGTGTTCAGCCATGTATTCAGGGGCTTCAGGCCCGCCATGATCAGCAGAAAGCACTATCAGGGTCTTGTCGAGACCGATTTTCTTATCTATGTATTGGAAAAGCTCAGCCAGTACCCGATCCAGGCGTAGGATGTTATCCTCTGCTTCAAGGCTGGAGGGCCCAAAAAGATGGCCTATATAATCGGTGGATGAAAAACTGATTGCCAGATAATCAGTAGCATCTCCCTGGCCTACCTTTTCGTTGTCAATGAGTGTTTTGGCAAAATCCAGCGTCAGCTCGTCACCGATAGGGGTTAATGTAAGAATTAAATAGAAATACTTCGCACTGCCATCTCCCAGTGCATGGGGAAATGTCCGACCTAATTCCGCAAACGCCCCTTCGTAAGGACGATCATCAATATCTCCAGCAATATAGGAGGAACGATCATGAAGGAGGTCCCAGGCTTTTCCTTTATAACGGTCGGCCGGTTCGGCCCCGTTCCATTGTTTCACCCATTCAGGATAATCATCATAGTAGTAGGTGCTGGTAACAAACTTGCCACTGCTCTTAGAGAACCAGAAAGCCTTGCCCACATGCCCTCCCGGCAGGATGGCCCCGCGATCCTTGACTGAAATACTGAATACCCGTGACTGTCCTCCATTATTAACAACAAGCTCATCGCCAATCGTGCTGGCAAGTAGATTGCGGGGTGAGACGCCTTTGTGGGGTTTCGGTTTGCTGCCGATGATGTGATGGCGATCGTCTTCGGTGTTATATACAAATTTACTCGTTTGCTGATCGATCCAGTCATTAGCGACAATGCCATGCATAGACGGATCCGCACCTGTGGCAAGTGTCGCGTGTCCAACGGCTGTTTCCGTGTTGGCGTGTTGATAGTGGGCGTTGTTGTAATGAGTGCCCTTTTCCAATAAATACCGGAAGCCCCCTTTGCCGAGACGTTCCTTAAAACGCATGGGCAGGTCACCACGCAATTGATCCACTGTGATCTGCAGAACCAGTTTAGGGGTTTTGTTTTCAGCGGAGGCTGGCAGTATCAATCCGTGTGCCAGGAAACAGATGATCAACATCAGAAAGAGCCCTTTTAATTTCATAGTTTGTCTCCTTCAGTTAGTAAAAACAAATAGAGAAATTTCTGAACATGTGAATAATGTAAAATACAGATACCTTGCCAAAACCAAAGGTCAAAGCATCTCAATTCCAAGTACATATATCTTATTTCTTACAGAAATGCAAAAAAGGCAAATCCCCGATAAAGGATTTGCCCTATTTAAAAACGATATCACAGGTTCTGAACCCACTGTTAAGATTTTGGATACATAGCAGAACTCACAAGGTTAGCTCGGGTTGTGATATCGTATTGGGCTATCACAAAAAAATCAGGCCACTGATAGCTTGTTTTCATTGCAGATATCACAGGCCTTGCCGATTGAACAAACCAATCGTAGTTTATAATATTGAAAAGCTCTAAAAGTGTAAGAATTGAAGTTATTATTGTATGCTGTAAAATTTGATCATTTGGGATCTAATTCGTATTTCTTCAAAAGACGCTTTACAGCTGCGATTCAATTGGCCAAATACTCATAAAACCGATACCAAACCGGCGCCAAAAGCCTGTTTGGGGCTCATGAGTATAAACCACCTGTTTTCCCTTTTCCCAACCGTGCCAGAGAAGCTGTTCATAACCGTTTTCGTCTTTTTTTAGCTCTAACCGAAAAGCCGCCTGTTCAATGTTCTTTTCAAACCCCTTTGCCATCTCTTCGGCGATTTCAGGCACTTTCAGCACCACGCCGATTTCGGTGTTGTGCAGAACGGCTCGAGGATCGAGATTCAAAGAGCCGACGAAAACTTGTTTGCGGTCGAAGACAAAAGATTTGGCATGCAGGCTGGCCTTGGACGAGCCATCTGCTCCCTTTTTCTCTTTACGCTGTTTTCGAGTCAGTTTTTTGTTCAACTCATAAAGCTCGATCCCGCCGCGCAGAAGCTTCTTGCGGTATTTTATATAGCCGGCATGCACCAACCCCACATCGTTTGAGGCCAGGGAGTTGGTCAGGATGCGCACCCGAACCCCGCGTTGGGCCAGCTGGGTCAAAAAAGCGGTTCCCGGCTTGCCCGGCACAAAATATGGAGAGAATATGATCAGCTCTTTTTCAACCCCTTCCCAATAGGGTTTGAGCATCGGCGAGAGATGATATTTGGTTTCGCTGAAATCGTGAAGAAGTTTTTCCGGCTGATCAAAAACGACCTCTGCGTCTCCCCACCTGAATTTAACCTGAGCTTCTCGGATTTCGTTGGCCAGGTCGGAATGACGTAGCGCCTGCAGATAGTTAGAATCGGTTTGATCGGCCACATATTCGTTCAACCGCCCTCGCAATTCTTTGACCTTTTCAGGTGTTGGCGGCTCACCTTTGAGAAGTACCGAGGCAGGATAGGCCAGTTCACTGTTCCAATAGCGATCAAAAACAGAAGAAACTTCTTTGACCACCGGCCCGATGGCCATCACATCCAGATCGGCAAAGGCCAAATCCGGATCGGCGTCAAAGTATTCATTGCCGATATTGCGTCCCCCAAGGATGGTAACCTGGTTGTCCACCGTAAACGATTTATTGTGCATACGCCGAGTCACAGAGCCCAAACGAGTCACAAACTGGGAGGTTCGGCCCACATTTCTACTGAAGGGATTGAATATTCGCACCTCCATGTTGGGATGGCTGTCCAAAGCAGCCGCCCCCAGATCCCTGCCGGCAAGATCCATATCGTCAACCAGCAGACGGACCCTCACGCCTCGGTCGGCAGCTTTGAGCAGTAGATCGGTGAACAATCGGCCGACCAAATCATTGTGATACAGGTAATACTGTACATCGATGCTTCGCTCGGCGTAATGGGACAATACCGCACGGGCCACAAACGCATCCAGGCCGTTGCCCAGCAAATGGAATCCAGATTCTCCCGTGTGTGCTGATCTTTCCTCAGCGCGTGCCTTGCCGAAAGCTGTATTTTCCGTATCGGTCAAAGCATACGATTCGGGTCGATCAAAATCTTTTGGTAGAGTGGCGCAGCCGGCAATCATAAATATTGTCACGGCTGCCGCTATATGAAGGATATTGGCAAGTCTATACATTTTAAACCTCATGTTGTTGGAAAACTCAGATGGCGATAATATATATCCTAAAATCTACAAAAGATCAAAAAGGTCAACCCTTTAAAATGAGTTTACCCTTATTTAGAAACGATGTCACACGATTTTTTTCAGACATTATACGGGTGTTTATAGTAATCGTTGCATACATCGTTTGATGATATGATATTATGTTATCACAAAGAAATCAGGCCACTGAATTTCTTTAAATATCATGGCATATTAATTGAAAGCAACCCTTGTACAGTAAAAGGCGGGAATTTAATCTTTGGAGTCACAATGGACTAACGAAGATATTGTGGCGGGCAAATAGACCAGAGCTGCAGATATCTTGCAACTACCTAAGTTCACAACAAATTGTGATACGGTAATATGATATCACAAAAATTATGCCCTGCTTTTTTCTTGGAATATCTTGCCATAAACACAGGTTCAAGTACCTCAATTGCCACTACATATATCGTATTTCTTACAAAATTGCAAAAAAGGCAAACTCAGCGAAATAAGTTTGCCATTTTTAGAAAACGATATCACAGGTTCTGAACCCACTGTTAAAATGTTGGATATAGCAGATATCCAAGGTTATAGCAGATATCCAAGGTTTCGAAGGGAGTGATTTCGTAACTGAATCATGCATTTTTCTGCCATTATTTTTTTTATTTAAGGTAGATATTACAACCAAAGGGGCGACGGTCTGGATTCTCGTAAAATAAAATCTATCCTACGATGTACGTACCCCCTTGCCTTTCCTTTGCTCTTCACCTTAGGTTTTTCATCGTAAAGAGTTTTCCGGTCTTTTGCCACGATGTTGGTGTGCGTATACCTCCTGTTCGGTTTCCCTTATTGTTTAATTACGATCGAGTTAAAATACCAGGGTTTGCCCATCTTCAGGGATCAAAAGCCGGGCCTTTGAAATTCCATTCTTTTGGGCATGATTTCTTAAATCTTCCCGTGATACAGTGCCGTGATCAAGGGCTTCCATGTGGGTGGCAACAACAATTGATGTTGGTGCCATTTTGCAAACGGCAATGGTCTGTTCGGCATCCATGATAATGGGGCCGCTGTCTTGAAGCTTGGCACCGCATGAGTGGGTCAGAATAATATCGGGCTTGACAGTATGGATGATTTTTTCAATCTCTTCATAAAGAATCGTATCTCCGGCCCAGTAGACAACAGGTTCATTATCTGCCTTTAAGATAAATCCCGACACTCTCCCGAGGATGTTCTCCCATTTTTCATTTCCCGCATGTTTGCCCGGGGTGCGTGTGATTTGAATGTCTTCCCATTCAAGGCGATCCTCAATGGGAGTTACAGAAGAAAACCCACTCTCTTTGATGGTGTTTTCATCACCGGGCTGGCAGAATATGGGGGTATTCTGGGGCAGTATTTCTTTGGCCCTGTCATCAAAATGATCCAGGTGCAAATGAGAAATGATGAGCATATCAATGTCCCTGATCACATCTTTTGCAGGAAAAGGAAGGTCAACAATTGGATTTTTCTCAATTCCTGCAAAGGATTCAATCCCGTGCTTAGGTAAAAGAACAGGATCGGTCAGGATTGTTTTATCCGCGATAGAGATTCTTAACGTTGAGTTTCGTATTTGTTGTATCTGCATTTATCTCTCCTTTGGAACGATAAAAAAAACTATACTCTATCATATTCACTTCTTGCCGTATTTCCAGAAATATTCCATCTGCCGGGCTGTATCTTCGGCAAGTTTTTTATTGGAAAATCTTGAAACAAGATAGAGGCTCATGTCAATGCCGGCTGATATGCCTGCCGATGTGACAATGTTATTTTCATCCACCCATGGGACATTTCGTTTCACCCGGATATTAGGAAACATGTTTTCCAGATCCTGGACGTCTTCGTAATGGGTGGTAGCACATTTTGAATTCAAAAGACCTGCCTTTGCCAGTAAAAAAGCACCTGTACAGACAGAAGCAGTTATTTTAGATTGTTCATCACATGTTTTAATCCAGGAGATAATGTGATCTTTTTCCAGCTCTTTTATGACGATACCGCCCGGAATGATCAATAGATCAATATCAGGGTGTTTGTTAATATCATATTCAGGGGAAATTTTTAATCCACCCCTGGCAATTTTTAATGATTTTGTCTCACCAATGGTAAATACATTAAAAAAAGGGACATCATCGTTATCCTGTCTTGATTTTACCCTGGATGCAGTTGAAAAGACTTCAAAAGGGCCTGCAAAATCAAGTACTTCAACATCATTGTATATTAATATTCCTGTATTTATAGTCACTTGTACCTCTGTTCGTGTTCTATCCCATGTCTGGTTATGAAATGGACTCGGAGCCTTGATCCAGATAGCTTTCCAAAACCACAGCTTTAAGCAACTAAACTTCCAGTACACATATCTTATTTCTTACATAAATGCAAAAAAGGCAAACCCTCGAAAAAGGATCTGCCTTTATTAGAAAACGATATCACAACCAATTGAAACGTTGCCAAAACTCAAGATACATAGCAGAACTGAACCGCTTCGCGGAAAGGTAACCCCCATTCTGGTCTATGTTGATCATATCCCAACAAAATTAACATTTCATTCCAACGATTCTCAGTTATAAT
>JAFCZV010000508.1 GCA_019314155.1 Deltaproteobacteria bacterium | reverse complement strand
AGTTTAAAGTGTCGGGTCTGTATCGTTTTTAAAAAGGGCAAATTCATTTACGGGGTTTGCCTTTTTTGCATTTCTGTAAGAAATACGATATATGCAATCAGCACGAACTGATGTTAGGTTGTGCTTTTGGCAAGATATTCCAAGAAAGAAGCAGGGCATAATTTTTGTGATACGATATTATGGTATCACAATATCGTTTGACCACAGATACTTGCAAGGTATCAACGGTTTTGACAAATCCGAATTTCGTAAGGTACTCTCAATATATCCGCAATTGGAGAATATTTAGTTTTCTGGCAAGTGACCTCACGTTTTTAGTCGGTTGACTTTTTGAACACCACACCCAAATAACTCTTGACATTATCCCCTATTTAATATTTTATTCCAACTTAGGAATCAATTCTGATTTAGAATTTAAATTATGAAGATTAGCAAGCGAGAAATCAAGCAGCGTATGGAGCGCTTTGAAGAAGTGTGCCGGAACTCGGGCATGAAGCTAACCCATCAGCGCATGGAGATTTTCCGTGAGGTAGCGCAGACCAGTGACCACCCCGACGCGGAGAAGGTCTATCAGGGCGTGCGCAAACGAATGCCCACCATGTCGCTGGACACGGTTTACCGGACCCTCTGGCTGCTCAAAGACCTTGGTTTAATCACCACGCTTGGGCCTCCCCGAGAGCGGACCCGCTTCGATGCGAACCTGAGCCACCATCACCATTTTGTGTGTATCCAGTGCGGGCTGACGCGGGATTTCTACAGCGATGCATTCGACGAGCTGAGGCTGCCAGATTCTGTGAAAGCCTTTGGTCGCATGGAAACAACGCAGGTAGAAGTAAAAGGCGTCTGCCTAAAATGCAATGCCAAGGAAAAAAAGCCAAGCTAACTTTTTCAAGTAAAAGGAGGTAGAATTATGACAAAAAAACTAACCAACAACGCCGGCGCTCCAGTAGCTGATAACCAGAACGTAATGACTGCTGGACCGCGCGGACCGATGTTACTGCAGGATGTTTGGTTCCTTGAGAAATTGGCCCATTTTGATCGGGAAGTGATCCCTGAGCGACGCATGCACGCGAAGGGTTCCGGTGCCTACGGTACCTTTACCGTCACCCACGACATTACTCAGTATACCAAGGCCAAAATATTTTCCGAAGTAGGGAAAAAAACCGAGCTCTTCACACGGTTTTCCACGGTGGCCGGTGAGCGTGGTGCCGCCGACGCCGAGCGGGACATTCGCGGCTTCGCGATCAAGTTCTACACCGAAGAGGGTAACTGGGACCTTGTGGGCAACAATACACCGGTGTTCTTCTTGAAAGATCCGCTCAAGTTCCCCGACCTTAACAAGGCCGTCAAACGCGATCCTCGAACGAACCTGCGTAGCGCCCTCAATAACTGGGACTTCTGGACTTTGCTACCGGAGGCGTTGCACCAAGTTACCATCACCATGAGCGAGCGGGGCATCCCTTACTCCTACCGTCACATGAACGGTTACGGCAGCCACACTTTCAGTATGATCAACGCCAAAAACGAACGTTACTGGGTCAAGTTTCATTTCAAGACCCAGCAGGGGATACGCTGTCTGAGCGATGAAGAGGCCGAAGCGATTATCGGTAAATGCCGGGAAAGTCATCAGCGCGATCTATACGAAAGCATCGAAAAAGGGGACTTTCCCCGCTGGACCGTGAACATTCAGGTGATGCCGGAGAAAGATGCCTCTAAATGCCCTTTCAATCCCTTCGACCTGACAAAGGTGTGGCCCCACGGCGATTACCCTTTGATTGAGGTGGGTATCTACGAACTGAATCGCAACCCGGAGAACTACTTTGCCGAAGTTGAGCAATCGGCTTTCAATCCAGCCAATATCTCTCGATGCCCATTTCACAGCTATCACCGTGATGGAGCCATGCGGGTTGACGGCAATTATGGCAGTACACTTGCTTACGAGCCGAACAGCTATGGCGAGTGGCAGGAACAGCCCGACTTCCGCGAGCCGCCACTAAAACTCGAAGGCGCAGCCGACCATTGGGATCACCGTGAGGACAATGACGACTATTACTCTCAGCCCGGCAATCTGTTCCGACTAATGAACCCCGATCAGCATAAGGTTCTCTTTGAGAATACCGCCCGGGCAATGGGCGATGCCCCCGAAGAGATTAAGATACGCCACATAAGCAACTGCATAAAAGCCGACCCGGCTTACGGTGAGGGTGTTGCCGGCGCCTTGGGCATCTCAATGAGCAAAGTTCCGAATTAGGCTACTGTTAGTCAACAACCGGTTTCAGCGGACGGTCAACGCGCCGCCGCATCGTTTAATTGGATAAGCTCCGAATCTTAGTGGTGCATTTTATCATCCGACAAAAGACAGCATGACCGGCGTGCTTTCCCCAAGAAACTTCACAGCGCTGTTCGGGCAGTAAAACAGTGGCTTCAAATTGAAAAACCGGGGCAATAACTCCGCCAATGTCCCGGTTTTCGACTGGTTATATCAAATGTAATAATGCCAAGCTTTTTGTGTCGTTGCCAACGTAATTGCCATCAACCCCGGCGTCTATCTGATTCCATGCCATCGCGTGATCGCCGGATCTGGGAAAATTAATCGATACCACCGGGGATCTTTCGTGCCAAAGGTTTGATCCGGCTCGATCTTGAAACTGATGATTACGGTCTTTTGCAGGTGATAGGTAGGCGGGGCTGACTTAAATTGGTGGAACCGGAATCCGAATAAATCCTATTTAGGGGTAATAATATCTATCCGAATGAAAGCTGTTAAGACCGGATTCTTTGTAAAGTAAATCATCGTTTCCTGAAGGAAGCGGAGAATATTTATTAAAGGAGGTTTGGATATGAAAGATCTGCAAGTTTCAGAAGTACTTGATAAAGCCATACAGCAGGAAGAAGAGGCTTTTCTGTTTTACATGGATATCTTTGATAAAATCGAGGACAAAAGTGTCAAAGAGGCCATCAAGTGGGTCGCAAGTGAGGAAAAAAAACACAAGGACTTCTTGGTTGATTACCGCGAAGGTCGATACGGTTCGGATGCTTTAAGGATGAATGATGTTGTCCATTACAAGATCGCCGAGCACCAGGAAGAACCGGAGATCGCAAAAGATATGCGCCGGGAGGATGTTTTTCTGTTGGCGTCTCACAGAGAACTTAAATCCTATAAATTTTACACCGAACTTGCCGAATTGCATCCCAGGGGTGACACCAAGGAAATGCTGCTCAAAATCGCCAACGAGGAATTGAAACATAAGGAAAAGATGGAGTATTTATATGCCAATACCGCCTTTCCGCAAACAGCAGGAGGTTGATGCTTTTTATTTGGGGGTTCTGTTCAGTGGGCGAAATTATCAAATCTATAGCCATTTTCGATAAATCACAGGCCAACCGTAAATATCTTGCCTTTGCTAAAAAGGCCGACCGGGAAGGATACACTCAGGTCGGCAAACTCTTCAGGGCTGCTGCTGAGGCCGAAACAGTGCATGCCCACGCCCATTTGAGGGCCCTCAAAGGTATTAAAAATACGGCTGAAAATCTTAAGGAAGCTATTGCCGGTGAAACCCATGAATTTAAAACAATGTATCCGCCCATGATCGAGGCAGCCAAATCGGAGGGTAATACGGCGGCAGAGCGCAGCTTCGTATATGCCAATGAAGTTGAAAAAATTCATGCAGAGCTTTACCAAAAGGCTCTGGACAGCTTGGAAAATCCGCAAGAAGTGGACTGTTACTATGTCTGTGGTGTTTGCGGCTATACCTGTGAGGATGAGGCGCCCGCAACCTGCCCGGTTTGCAAAGCCAATATTAAGGCTTTTTCCAGAGTGGAATAGCGGTGCGCATTATGAAATGCTAAATTTTACATGAAAGGAGTTTAAAAATGAAGGTGAAAGTTACGGAAGAGTGCATGGGAGACAGGCGTTGTAACGATCTATGCCCCCAGGTCTTTGAATACGACGAGAACGAGCTTAAATCGACCGTCAAGCTTGATGAAATCCCCAGAGAATATAAAGAGGTTGTTAGACAGGCCGCGGAAGAATGCGGAGCCCAAGCAATTATTATAGAAGAGGATTGATCCAAAAGGCCCAGTCTGCGATAAGCTATAAGAAGCTGTTGGAAATGGTTGAATCAGGGACGGTGCTTAAAAGAGAACAACCCATAAAATCGAAATGCGCAGTATGCGGATATCTGCTTGAGGGTACTGAACCACCACCGAAATGCCCTGGTTGTAAGCATCCACAGGAATATTACGAACCAGCAAACATGGATTTATAGAGGAGGTAAACACATGAAAATCAACATCGAAAAAAACCTTGTTGAATTTACACCAGAAAATCCCGATGAGACTATAAAAATTCAATCTTTATGGAGGATGCTGGTTGATTGTGCCAGATTCAACAGAAAGCTGGTACCTATTGGAGAGTATATCCCGCAGCAAAGTGAATTTGCCAGATTCGTAATCGAAGGTGAAAAGGGTGCCGGAATTGACGAGTATCCTGAAGTCTATGTTGATGAGGATTGCCAATGCATTTGCTATACATGCAATAAATATGTAGCGTTAAAAAAAGGTGATAGAATTCCCCCTTGCTGTGGAAAACTCATGGAAGGAGTAGATTAATACAATAAAGATATTTTTTACTTTGGAAGATGTTTATAGAGTATTTCCGCAAATCGATAAAAAAGACGCAACCTATAAAAGAATAATCAAAGGAGATTGCACAATGGCAGAACCTCATGAAATGTACCAATGTCAGACTGCCAACTGCGGTTATATTTATAATCCCGACAAAGGGGACAGAAAAGGAAAGATTCAAAAGGGAACTCAGTTTAAAGATTTGCCGGATGATGGGAAATGTCCTATATGTGGTGCAGGGAAGAAAATGTTCAAATCTTTAGGATAAATGAAATTCATATTGGAGGCGGTTGCCGCATAATTCAGATTAACTAAACATATGGATAAAGGAAAGCTATATGAAAACTGACTCCGATAATAAAAATAATGCGATTGACCTCCGATGCCCGGAATGTCGCGCACAGTTAAAGGAACGGAGATCGCGTACACTGGATAAATGCGAGATGCTTTGTGGTGGTTGCGGACAAAGTTTTGATGTGTGTGACCTTGAAACGCTGGATGCACTGAAAAAGCAGTCTTAAACCCTGTATGCATGGTTTGCAGATACGGTGAATCATGCCCGATGAGTGCTTTGCCATGAATTTTTGGAGACGATACCCTGATCAGTCATCCCCGGCTCCTCCCCGCAAAGAGGGAGTTATTAAGTGGATAGGTTTCTAATCAGCTATTTTAAATTAGTTTATTTCCTATCTTTGAAGTTGCGCTAAACTGAAAGATGCCAACAATAGCATTGCCCGCAATACCAACTTCTAAATTGGAGAAGAGTCAAAAATATAAAGGAGAGATTTTATAATGCCAAAACAAAACGAATCACCCTACGTCTCTCATGTTTTTGTTTGTACCAATGATCGTGGCGGAGAAAGAAAATCGTGTGCAGACAATAACAGCCAGCTTATT
>JAFCZV010000507.1 GCA_019314155.1 Deltaproteobacteria bacterium | reverse complement strand
CGGCATCTATTTCCATGTTGAGAACTTTCCTCTTGATAATATCTTCGAATTTATCGACTTCTCGTTCTTGCTGGTGCAATGTGTGAATGATATCCTTGACCACAGCTCGTTGGTTTTCGGAGTAACTCTTGAAATATTCTCTTGCTTCGGCTACCATTGAAGCCAGATTTTCGATGGGATCAATAACGGTATTAACCAAAAGAGCAAAGTCCTTTTCAAGCTCTACCGGCATTTTTGTTTCGCTTCTATAAGAAATCCAGTCGAGTGTATCTTCCACAGCATCAAGAACAGCGTCCTGTTGTTTTAAATATCTGAATATCAGAAACGTGGATACGGGTGTCATGGTTCTTTTTGGTATGTGCCCACGAATACGACGTTTGATGGCATCTGCTTCACTTTCCAGTCGGGCAATCTCATCCCTAAATTCTTCAAATGTTGAACATTTTGGTGAGAAATGACATTCTATGGCCTGCTGAAAAACCAAGCTGCATTCCTTTACTTTTTCGGCATGTTCCTGAAGGCCTTCAAAGGGTGATGTCATAAACATATTAAAAAATGGTATCCGCATAGCCATCTCCTTTTATAAGATGAATTGAAGAATTTTAAATATGACCATACTGGTAACAGCTGCAGCGGGCACAGTTAATATCCAGTATAACATAATTTTATATACAATGCTTAAATTGACTGCTTCGACTCCACGCGCAAAGCCTATTCCCATAACTCCGCCCACAGCAGCATGAGTTGTTGATACCGGCAGCCCCATTTTTGAAGCTACAAGAACAGTTGTTGCTGTTGCAAAATTTACTGCAAAACCTCGTGTATTACTGAGAGCAGTTATTTTTTTGCCCATGGTGTCCATGACACGGTGACCGGCCATTGAAATTCCACAGGCAATTCCTATACCGCCAAAGAGCAGGAGAAAAACTGGTACCGGTACTGAAGCGCCGACATTGCCTGTTTTGACCAGAAAATAGATTACAGCAAGAGGGCCGACCGCATTGGCCACATCATTTGCCCCCTGTGCCAGAGCAACATAGCAGGCTGCCCCGATTTGGATAAACCGAAATATCTCTTCTGCACCATGAGGGTTACTTTCTTTAACAAAGTGCTTTAATATTTTCATCCCGGCGAATCCAAATATAAATGCTATAATGAATGCTAACATCAGGGCGTCCAGTGCCTTGATAGACAGATTTTTTCCCAAAGGCGTCTTAAACAGAAATGACAAAACAACTATGAAGACGGTAGAACCGATAAAAAAAGGGGATAATTTCAGGGACCAGATAAAAGCATTTTTTTTAGAAAGGATTAATCTTAAGATAATTTTGAACAAAAAATAGGAGATTACAAGGCTGAAGAGAGGAGAAATGACCCAGCTCATTACAACCGCAGCGAGTTTCATCCAATTAATAACTGAAAATCCGCCAGCTACGATTCCAAAGCCAATCATAGCACCAACAATCGAATGCGTTGTAGAAACCGGTAGAGATTTCCAAGTGGCAAAATTGACCCACAGCGAAGCAGCCAGCATCGCAGAAAGTGCGCCGATGAGAACCAGATGGGGATCGGTTAGAATATCAGTCGAGACAATACCTTTACGGATTGTATTGGTAACATGGGAGCCAATAAACACGGCACCTATGACATTCAATATTACGGCTATAAATATAGCCTGTCGAATTGTTACGGCCTTGGCGCCTACAACAGGAGCCATGGAATTGGCAACATCATTGGCACCTATGTTCCAGGCCATGTAAAAACCAACAATGTAACCAAAAATAAGGACGTAAATTTCTTGAGGCATTATTTTTTTAAAAAGATGTTTGAATTGTTATCCAAATAGAAACAATCCGTGAATGAGGAAACAATTTTTATGCTTTAGATGGTAATAAATCTTACCTTTATTAACAAAAAACGTAACTACTCAGGTATTTAGGTTGAAGACTGAAGGCTGAAGAATATCAATCATCTCGCAACGCTCGAATTAAACCATTCAAAACCTTCTCTGTTTCGACAATCTTTGCTTCAAGCAGAGGTGAATCCTGGTTGCGCAAGAACCCCAAACGCTTCGACAAACTTAGCTGATAATGCAGTTCCCTCAATGACCCGAAAGCTATGTAGAGAAAACGAAGATAATCTGCCTGACTGTC
>JAFCZV010000506.1 GCA_019314155.1 Deltaproteobacteria bacterium | reverse complement strand
TGTTTCATTTTTCTCCACAACGTGCTTCGACCCCACCCCAGAATATCGGCAGCTTTGTTTCGTCGCCCCCCGGTTTTGACCAGCGCTTCCATAATCATATCTCTTTCCAGGGATGCCCAGGTCTTTTGTTCGCTTTGTCCGCTACCGGGCTGTGCAAATGAAGCCGTCCATCCGGACGTTTCCCCCATTGCAGATGCCGGAAGATCATCATGAGGTTTTGTCTCCGTAAGATAGGCCGGAAGGTGTGTGAATTGTATCTGTCCTCTGAGACAAATATTCACGGCGTATTCAATAATGTTTCTGAGTTCCCTAACATTTCCGGGAAAAGGATAGTCCAGTAAAATCTTGAGAGCCTTCTTGGACAATCCATCGATGTCTTTTCGAAATCGTGTGCCAAAAATATTGATAAAGTGATCCAAAATAAGTCGAATATCGTCTCCCCGCTCCCTCAACGGCGGTAGATGCAATCTCACCACGTTCAACCGAAACATCAGGTCTTCTCGAAACTTTCTCTCTTTAACCATGAGATCAAGGTTGCGATGGGTGGCGGCAACAACTCGAACATTGGCTTGAAATCCTTTTGTGCTGCCTAAAGGATAGACCACCTTATCATCTAGAAAGGTCAGAAGTTTCACTTGAAGTGCCAATGGAAGATCTCCGATCTCCGTAAGATAGAGGGTCCCGTTATGGGCCAGACGAAATCGTCCGGGTTTGTTTTCCACCGCACCGGTAAAAGCGCCTTTTCGGTGGCCGAAAAGCTCGGACTCCAGCAGGGTTTCGGGCAAAGCGCCGCAGTTGACCTTAACAAATGAACCTTTTTCTCGATTGGAAGCCTGATGGATGGCTTCTGCCAGCACATCTTTACCGGTTCCGGTCTCGCCGGTGATCAGGACGGCAGAATCACTCTGAGCCAGTAACGGAAGGGTTTGGAAGATCTTTGCCATGGCCTGGCTTTTTCCGATAAGACCCCCGAATCCATAAGCCTGGCTCGTGGTTGCATCCGCCTCTCTGAGGGGACGAAGGTCTTCCACGGTTTCCAAAAATCCGGCCAGGCTGCCTTCTGCGTCTTTAATCGGAGACAGATTGATGAGCACCGGGATTCGCTCTCGTTCTTTGTTGATCAGGTCGCTTTCAATGCAAACAGGTTCAGAGCCTACACCCATCTCTTTAAGCGGGCATTTCTGAACACACAGCCCGCTCCGCAGGATGTTAAAACAGGGAAGTCCTGAGGCATCGCCCATTGAAAATCCACTGAGCGCCTCAAAGGCTCGATTTATCAGCACGATCCGTCGATCCGTGTCGAGCACAACAATACCCAGGGGGATTTCATCGGTCAGGGAAGGCAAGTCGATGGGGAAGGGGAAAAGACCTTTAATTTGTGATTCTTGTGCACGCTTGCCGTACTTTGGCGAAAATATCTGATTCTTGCATCAAACATGGCTTTAAAATACGCTTTTTCCTAACAGTCTTCAGCCTTCAGCCTATCCACCTGAGTAGTTACGTTTTTTGTTGATCAGAATTACGCGAAGGCGTTTTCGGCAGTGGGGAATGCACTCTCTTTCGCTCAATTAGGATTCAATATATGTTTACCATAGAGGCGTGAGATTGTAAACCGGCGTTTAAATCTAACCCGAGCAAACCGAAAGTGGGCAGAAAAAAGTGTATCACATGACCTGCATCGGTGTTGCAAAATGTAACGATAAACGAGATAAGCGTCTGTAAACATAATGATATTTTTTTATGCCAATGTCATTTATTGAGTGTGATAAGCCCTTGTATTTTAAGCGAGTTGTATGTGAATTCCTGTATATTTTTAATTGACACGGCATGAAATGTCATATAGGTTTCTCTTTTCGATAAATTCGGCCCTAAGCATAAAACACAACGCCTATATTCAGGAGGATGAGATGAGGATTAATGGTAGACTGTGGACCATTATTTTAATTAGCCTGTTCTTGTTGACGTTAATGGCGCCCTCAGCCTTTGCAGATGTATCGGCCGAGGCATCCGGAGGCCATGTGTGGTGGTTCTGGCCGCTGGTTTTACTGATCGTCACCTTTATTATGGGGATACTTGCCGTTCTCGGCGGTGTCGGCGGCGGGGTTCTCTTTGTGCCGATTATCAGCGGATTTTTCCCGTTTCATTTAGATTTTGTGCGTGGTACCGGTCTTCTCGTAGCCCTTTCCGGCGCATTGGCCGCTGGTCCCGGCCTCCTGAAAATGAACCTTGCCAGCTTAAGGCTGGCAATTCCGGTGGCTCTCATCGCCTCAACCTGCGCCATCATCGGAGCCATGATCGGACTTGCGTTGCCCACCAATATCGTTCAGATTTCCCTTGGCGCCACCATCCTCGGTATATGCATTCTAATGTTAACCGCCAAAAAATCGACGTTTCCGGATGTTCCCCAAGCAGACCGCTTATCATCAGCACTTAGAATCTGCGGTGTTTACCAGGAAGCCAGCACCGGCGAAATTATCGACTGGAAAGTACACAGGACGCCTTTAGGATTGGCCATGTTCGTCTTAATCGGAATCATGGCCGGTATGTTCGGCCTTGGGGCCGGATGGGCCAATGTGCCGGCACTCAACCTACTCATGGGAGCACCGCTGAAAATCAGTGTGGCCACCAGCAAATTCCTCCTTTCCATCACAGATACTTCCGCGGCATGGATATACATGAATAAAGGCTGTGTTATACCAATGATGGTCGTTCCCTCGCTGGTGGGAATCATGCTCGGCTCTTTTGTCGGCGTCCGCCTCCTTAAAATCGCCAAGCCCACTTTTATACGGTGGATGGTGATCGGAATCCTTGCCTTTGCAGGCGTCAAGGCGCTATCCAAAGGATTGGGATTTTAGTGATAACCAAAACTCAGAGATAATAAAGATTTTTTTATTTAGGAGAAAAGGAAATGAACGAAAAACAACCGGCCACGCTAGAAGCATCCCCCGAACAGCTTCTTTATGCAAGGATACTGGAAATAGGGATGTACATCGGCTTACTTGTCCTTTTTGTTACGTTCGGCCTTTATGCATTCGGTATTGTAGATCCGTATATTCCATTGGATGAAATCTCCAACTACTGGTCCATGAATGTCAATGACTATCTCGAACACACAGAAATCAAAGCCGGATGGGCCTGGCTCGGCATGCTAAAGTATGGAGATTTTATTAATTTTATTGGCGTTGCCATCCTGGCGGGCGTTACCATTATCTGCTATGCCGCGATCGTGCCGACGTTGCTAAAAAATAACGACAAGGTTTATGCAATATTGGCAGTGCTCGAAGTCATTATCCTTAGCGCAGCCGCCAGCGGGATACTCGCCGTAGGGCACTAATCCATAAACGATACTGGCTAAAATATTCCGCTCAGCTGGTGTGACAGTGAATCACTGCAAATATCTTCAAGTTGCAATACAATCCGTTTAAGCTCATCACTGCTTGCCAGAGATTCGACGGTTTCGATGGCGGACTGCTTGCCAGAGATTCGACGGTTTCGATGGCGGCGACTTGCTCGGGCGGATATGTTTCAAGGATTTCATATGTATCTTCGAATTCATCTGCAGCAAGCTGTGACGTCAAGATAATATAGTTATCCAACCGCTGTTTTGAACCCTTCAGTTCAGGCCGTTCTACAAGAGATTCCTCCATGGTTTTGCCGGTCAAAAACATTAATTGCTTGACTTCTTTTGCTTTGAACCCTTCGACAAAACGCCTGTAAGCAATGACTTGCGCATAGTTCGGAATCATGGCCCTGTCCCTGTTTCTCACGGTCGCGGAAACCAGCTGATAGTTCAGCGTAATATACCATTTAAGCAGATCCTGATCCATTTTCCGATAATTCGGAAAACGTTGTTCGTTTCCCGGCTTCATAACTTCTTGAACAATTTTATCGACCAACGATTCCCGCAATTCTGTCAGGATATTGTAAATTTCAGTACTTTTTCTATATGCAACCCGCTGAAGAAGGGCTTCATTTCGAAATGTCCAGTTGTTTGGATAGAGAGTCATTTTTT
>JAFCZV010000505.1 GCA_019314155.1 Deltaproteobacteria bacterium | reverse complement strand
ACGGACTTTTTCACCCCTTTTGGGGCTTAAAATTCTAACCCGCCGGCCTTTGATATCCCTGAGAAATTCTTCAAGCAGTAATGTGTCTTCAGGAAGGGATGGGACAAGAATTTCTTTGGGTACAAAAGGGGCTTTTTCATAATACTGTCGAATAAAAGCACCGGTCATTTCATTCTCAGGCGTCATCAGACCGGGCAATGCCGATCACATCCCGGTCTATAAAGTCATTGGTAATCGCCACCTGTGTTTCGAGAGTCTGCTCAAGGGCGAACTTTTTGTCCCTCAGAACCGCCGCCCGTTCATAATCATGCACCTCGGCAGCGGATAGCATTTTCTGTTTTATTTGTTTAATCAGGTCGGGGGTTTTTCCCTTTAAAAACTGGATTACCTCATTGACCGTTTCGTTGTACGTATGTTTATCCACATCAAGGCAGCAAGGTGCAAGGCAGGCATCCATTTGGTAGTTGAGGCACGGCCGCGATCTGTTTTTAAAGTTTTCTGTTTTACACTTTCGGAGTTTGAAAGTCGTATGGATTATCTTAAGAGTTTTTTTAACAGCCCCGGAAGATGAAAATGGACCAAAATAGAGGCCCCCGTCTTTTTTGATTTTTCTAACGACTTTAAGGTTGGGATAGGGATTTTTTAGGTCCAGGTGTAATGAGGGGTATCGTTTGTCGTCTTTTAAAATAACGTTATAGCGCGGCCGGTACCGTTTGATAAGATTCGATTCGAGAATCAGCGCTTCTTTCTCACTCCCGGTTATAATGGTCTCAAAGTCCGATATTTTTTTAATTAGAATTTCTGTTTTAATGTCTATTTTTGACGTGTTGCCACGTGATAATTTTTTAAAGTATGAAGCCAATCTTTTTTTAAGGTTTTTTGCTTTGCCCACATATATCACAGTTCCTTGGACGTCTTTCATGAGATAGACGCCGGGTGCAGACGTAACTCCGGGGAATTTATCCTGTATGTCTGTTGCTGAACCTTCCATGGTCGGGTGCAGTTCAGTTGTCATTCTCTTTTTTGACATTTTTAGGTTCTTCTCTATATTTCAAAGACAATCATTTTCTTTATGGCTTCAATCTGATCCCTTAGCTCAGCAGCCTTTTCGAATTCAAGTTCGTCTGCCGCCGCCTTCATTTCTTTTTCCAGATTTTTCATGATATCATCAAGATCGTCCAAAGAATCATATTGAGCAACAGCTTCCGACACTCTGTCTAAAGGCTTATTATTGATTTCATACATCGACTCAAAGACGGAAGTAATACTTTTCTCTATGCTTTCCGGGGTAATTGAATGTTTTTTGTTGTAGTTTTCTTGAATGTTCCGTCGCCGGTTTGTTTCGTCAATAGCCTGTTTCATCGATTTGGTCACGGAATCTGCATACATGATAACCTGCCCTTTGACATTTCTTGAAGCTCGGCCGCAGGTCTGGACCAGCGACCGGGTCGAACGCAGAAAACCTTCCTTGTCTGCATCGAGTATGGCAACAAGAGAGACTTCTGGAATGTCGAGTCCTTCCCGAAGCAGATTGATGCCGATGAGGACATCGAACTTTCCCCGCCTTAAATCGTAGATGATATCCATTCTTTCAAGGGTGCGGATGTCTGAATGAAGGTAGCGAACCTTTATACCTATATCCGAATAGTATTCGGTAAGATCTTCGGCCATACGCTTTGTCAGGGTGGTTACCAGAACCCTTTCATTCCTTTTCCGGCAGATTTGAATTTCTTCAAACAGATCGTCCACCTGGTTTTCCGCCGACCGCACATCTATTTTGGGATCAATGAGTCCGGTGGGTCGAACAATCTGCTCTACAAGTCCATTTTTCGCCTTTGCAACTTCATGGTCGGAAGGCGTGGCCGAAACATATACGACCTGTGGCGTTTTTGAGTTGAACTCGTCAAATGTGAGTGGCCGATTATCCAGAGCCGACGGCAGTCTAAATCCATATTCGACAAGGGTTTTTTTGCGGGACCTGTCTCCTTTATACATGGCGCGAAGCTGGGGTATTGAGATATGACTTTCGTCGATAACGATCAGGAACTCTTTCGGAAAATAATCCAAAAGTGTGGGTGGCGGTTCCCCGGGAGCCCTTTGGGTTAAATGGCGGGAATAATTTTCGATCCCGTTACAATAGCCCAGTTCTTGCATCATCTCAAGGTCAAAGTCTGTTCTCTCTTCGATTCTCTGGGCTTCAATCAGCTTGTTATTCGCCCTGAAATAATCGATCCTCTGTTTCAATTCTGCAGTGATGGTTTTAGCGGCGTTTTGGAGAATACTTTTTTGAGTTACGAAATGGCTGGCCGGATATATGGTGACACGATCCAAGTGTTTT
>JAFCZV010000504.1 GCA_019314155.1 Deltaproteobacteria bacterium | reverse complement strand
AGAATGATAAAAATATAATCAATGAAAATTTAGTTGTAAATTGCCGAGAACAATAGGTACTTGCTCTTTCCAGTATTCCCAAACGAGGTTATATATGCCATTTTTTTCAGACCAAAACAGACTGGCCGCCGCACGTAGGCTTTTCGAGCATATCGGAGAGTTGATCAATGCCCGTTTTTCCATCCGCCTCTGGGACGGATCGATGATTCCACTGGGCAGGAATATCGACACCGATTTTTTTATAGCCATTAACGGTCCAGGAGTCATCGGAGCACTCCTGCGGAGGCCTACCTACGAGAACTTGCTCCTTCATTATGTAAAAGGCCATATTGACCTCAACGGTGACCTGACTGAGTTCATTGCGGTTGCTCGCGAAAAACGTCCAAAAGAGAAGTTAAAAAAGTTAAACAAGTTCTTCCTGTTCAGGCAGGTCCTACCGCTCCTGTTAACCCCTGTCGGAAAAGTAACCACTCAACATAAATACCAGGACGACGAAGTGGGCCGCAGGGAATCACGAAGGGATAACAAAGAATTCATTCAATTTCATTACGATATCAGCAATGATTTCTATGCGCTGTTTCTAGGATCTGAAATGCAATATTCCTGCGGTTATTTTACTCATCAGGATAATTCTCTGGACCAGGCCCAGCATGACAAACTCGATATGATCTGCAGAAAACTGCGTCTGAAGCCCGATGAAAAACTGCTCGATATCGGCTGCGGCTGGGGGGGGCTTATCTGCCATGCTGCGCAGAACTATGGTGTCAGAGCACACGGTGTTACATTGTCTCAAAAACAGGTCGACTATGCCATGGAAAAAATAAAAAGACTCGGTCTTGAGGATCGTGTAACCGTCGAGCTCCGAGATTACTCAACCATTGAAGACACTTATGATAAAATCGCAAGCGTCGGAATGTTCGAGCATATTGGAATTGCCAACATAAGTAGATATTTCCAGAAAATCAATGCCCTTCTGCGGGATCGGGGCATACTCTTAAACCACGGTCTCTCCCGCCACGCAAAACCCACCCGTAGGGCAGCCCGCAGAATCAGACCCGAACGCCGCCTGATCTTAAAATATATCTTTCCAGGAAGTGAACTGGATAATGTGGGACACACTATTGATCTGCTTGAAATCTGCGGTTTCGAGGTGCATGATGTCGAGGCCTGGCGCGAACATTACGCCCTTACGACCCGCCACTGGTACCGAAGGCTCATGGCCCGCAAGGAAAAAGCGACCGATTCCGTGGGCATGGAAAAATTTCGTTTGTGGGCGCTTTATCTGGCGGGAGTCTCCACAGGGCTTGCAGATGGGTCAATACATATCTGCCAGATTGTTGCGACCAAACATTCAGCCAAGGGAGCCTCCGGTCTGCCTCTTACAAGGACGGATCTTTACATGTGATCCGGACTGTCCTGAAAAAATTTGAAGGCTTTGGCACCCATCAGGATCAAGGCCAGTGAAAGAAAAAGTAAGAATTGACATTTGCGAAGCGGAGAGATCCTCATTATCCCGCAGCGGAGCAACCATCCTTTTTCTTTGCGGCCCCTGATCCGAAAAGCGGACCCCAGAAAAACATCGGTACCTTGTCATGTCCAATGGGTTTTGACAAAATAAAGGGTTCCAAGAGGGTCAACCATAGGGGGCTCATGACAAGGGCAGATCTTGAAAAAGGACATCCGCTTCCTGGCCAGATCACGCACCGGACGATCTTTTTTAGGATAAATATACCCCTGGGGTAAAATCCCTAAAATGAGAAGTTGGGCCAGAAAGAATGCATCGCGTTGATCGTCACTATGCTTTAATCCCTCATACTGTTTAATTGCAGATGGATTAGCCAGATGGGCGTATGAATACCCTTCATCCATAAGGCCGTCTATCAAACAGTACCAATTGTAGGTGGACTCTACCACAAAACCTTTGATTTGATCCCGAAAAGGGTCTAATGTTTGTAAGATGAGTTCAAGATGATTCGGAACTCTTTTTTTGAACACACGATTGAACGTTTTGTCCATAATACCGATGTAAGTATTTCTTGAATGAAGATCCAATCCGGCGTAAAGTTCCATTTAGCATCTCCTTTTGTTAAAGGGGTTGTTAATGGGGTTAACAGATCGCATCATTTTTTGCGATTGGGAGGTGCCTTTTAGATGACTATCAAG
>JAFCZV010000084.1 GCA_019314155.1 Deltaproteobacteria bacterium | reverse complement strand
TGACGTGATGAAGGAATCCGCCCAGGCAGCCATGAGTTATATCCGCAGCCATGCCGATTCCATAAATATTTCTGAAAACATATTCGAAACACACGACATCCATATTCACGTACCAGCAGGCGCCATTCCCAAAGATGGCCCATCCGCCGGCCTGACCATCGCCGTTGCGCTGATTTCTTTGCTGAAGGAGCGTCCCTGTAAAAGGGACGTTGCACTGACAGGTGAATTGACGTTAACCGGCAGAATTCTTCCTGTGGGGGGCGTAAAAGAAAAAGTTCTTGCAGCTCACAGAGCAGGGGTAAAATCGGTGGTTTTTCCTGCCAAAAACGAAGCCGACATCAAAGATATTTCCGAAGATGTTAAAAAAGATTTGAAAATTATCACCATTGATGAACTGTCGGAGGTCATAGACCTGGTTTTAAAGTAAAACAAAGGACCGAACCTCGGGGGCTGCACCTCATACTCAGGAGCAAAAAAAGAAAGCGGTCAACCCGTTAAATGGCCTAACCGCTCCCCAAAAAAAAAGATATTTTTTGTCTCAAAAGTGCTAAAGACACAGACCCAACGCCGCGACTTCGGGCAAGTGTCATGATGTAAAGGCAAATTGTACCGTAAAAATGGTTACGACAGTTTTTTCAACAATTCCTTAAGTTCTCTCACCGCATCGGCTGATTTTTCAAGTGCGGCTTTCTCTTCGGCTGTAAGGGTGATTTCAATGATTTCCTCAACACCGTTAGCGCCCAATTTCACGGGAACACCGATGAAAAGATCGTTGAACCCATATTCACCTTCAAGGTAGACCGCGCAGGGCAGGATTTTCTTTCTGTCTTTGAGAATCGATTCAGCCATTTCGACGGCTGCGGAAGCCGGTGCATAAAAGGCACTTCCTGTTTTAAGAAGTTTAACAATTTCAGCGCCGCCATTGGCGGTCCTTTCCACCAGTGCGTCGATTCTTTCCTTTGGAAGCAATTCTGTAATGGGAATTCCGGCGACAGTGGAATAACGGGGAAGGGGCACCATGGTATCGCCATGTCCGCCAAGGACAAATGCTGTCGTATTTTCAACGGAAACATCTAGTTCCATCGCAATAAAAGTTCTGAATCGTGCTGAATCGAGCACACCGGCCATGCCGATGACCCTGTTTTTAGGGAAACCGCTGGTTTCATAAGCAACGTGACACATGGCATCGAGGGGATTGCTGACAATAATAAGTACGGCATCCGGAGAATGTTCCACCACCTGTTGGGTGACATTTTTCATAATTTTTGCATTGGTGCTCAAGAGATCATCCCGGCTCATGCCGGGTTTTCTGGGTATCCCGGCAGTAATAATAACAATGTCCGAGTTCGCTGATGCTGTATAATCGTTTGAACCTGTTGGGTGGGCATCGTGCTTTTCAATAGGCGCGGCCTCAGCAAGATCCAGGGCTTTGCCTTGGGGGAGACCGTCAATAATATCCACCAAAACGACATCGCATAATTCTTTTTCTGCAAGCCTTTGTGCTGCAGTGGCGCCGACATTGCCGGCTCCTACAACGGTTACTTTTTTGTCCATGTCACTCTCCTTCTGTTATTTTTATGGATTGATATTTTTCAACGTTGAAAACCTGTTGCAGGGTTCCTCGTTTTTTTGCATTCATTTTGGATGCCCCCTGTTTAGGCGTATCCTTCAAATACAATTTTAAAACAATTTTGATAACACAAAATCGTTTGTTGTCAACCTAATTTATATGTCGATCCATTCCGCTTGTTGTTGACACAATCTATTGAAACAGTATAAAAAGTTTAAAAAAGGTCAAAACTCGCCTATGAATATCGGAAAGCAAATTAAAACGCTGTTACAGGAAGCTGAGTTGTATCATTCTCAGGGATTATTAGACGAGGCGTTGCTGAAATACCACAATGTAGAAGACCTGATACAAGGGCATGAACAACTCAAGAACAGAATAAAACTGTTTGACGCTGTTTCAAAAAAAATTCAACGCCTAGAAAATGATATTCAGCGTATCGAAAAAGCGCCCAAAAAACCTGAAGTTTCAGCCAAAATTCAAGACCTGATCAAAAAACTGTTCACGTTTACGCCAAAAATGAACGAGGACGCAAGAGCCCTTGAAGGCGCAGTCGCATTGGCAAAGTTCGGCCAGTTTAAAAGAGCAATATTAGAATTTAAAGCGTTATTGAAAAAAAATTCACTCCGAGTTGCTGCAGCCAAGAATATCGTAAGATGCCATATGGCCCTTTCTTCAGTGGATGACGCCGTCGCTGAATATGAGCAATGGCTCTCAGAAAATATTTTTCTTCCAAATCAGCTGCAAAGACTTCGGATTTTTTTTGAAAACGTGCTTAAGAAAGAGGGCATTGATAAAGTACTTCCGCAGACCAAAATGTCTGCAGATGATATGGAGACCATGATCCATATTCCTGAAATTCATCAGGTTAAACCTCAGGTATATGAGAATGATGGATTTAAAATTGAAGAAGTTGAGATTGAAGACGATGAGGATCTCGACATCGACTCAATAGGAATAACCTTTGACAGTGGCCCTCAAAAAGATCAGTTATTTGAATTTAAAGTAAGGTTCCAGTTAGGAAACGTCGTTAGCCTGCTGATTCCGGGCAGGGAAAAAGATCTGATCGAAAATTTCAAAGCAGGAACGACGATCAATGATGTTCAGTATTATTCGAATATTGCTTTCTTCAATGGTTCAGGTCTGATTACGGCGGTAAAGGAAATTAAAATCGGCCCTTTGCGGGGAGATTATTGTGTGGATATTGAGGCCGCAATAAGTTAAGCCGCATGTCTATCACTTGGTGGGATACATTAACCGGAATTTGAAGAGAAGCCTTGCAGAAGAAAGGCCTTGAAAAATTTGAGTAAATTTTGTAAGATGGTATTTTTCAAGACAACCTGCCCAAGCTTAACACGCACTAAATATTCTATGTGGAGCTGATCATCAATGGCTATTTTTAATTTTAAAAAAAGGGAGATCGAGTGTAAAATTGTCTATTACGGGCCTGGAAGATGCGGTAAAACAACCAATATGGAATACATTTTTAAAACCTTCAAGAAACAAGTCATCGGTGAGATGGTCTCAATTGATACTGAAGGTGATCGAACCCTTTTTTTTGATTTTCTTCCCATAGGGCTTGGGAAGATAAAAGGTTTTGATATAAAAGTTCAAGTGTATACCGTTCCCGGACAGGTTCAATACCGTTCTACCAGAAAACTGGTTTTAAAAGGCGTTGACGGTGTTATTTTTGTCGCCGATTCACTGGCGGTTAGACGCGAAAAAAACATGCTCTCCTTGAAAGACCTGCAATATAATTTAAAAGAATATGGTCTTAACATTTTTAAAATCCCTCTTGTTATGCAGCATAACAAGAGAGACCTCGCCGGACAGGGCTTTCCGATTATGTCTGTTGAACAGATGGAGAAGGATTTAAACAGACAGCTTAAAGTCCCTTCTTTTCCAGCCAGTGCAATTATAGGGCAGGGTGTTGGGGCAACTTTAAAGGAATGCCTGAAGTTAACATTGATATCATTTAGAAAAAAATTGAAATTAGGACATTAGATAGTATAAATGGGTGATTTTGTTCTAGCCGGAAATCTGGACTTTCTGAGTTTGGGTGATATTCTGCAACTACTCGGCTCAAATTCAAGTACAGGTATTTTGCGCGTTAGGAGTAAATATGCCCAGGAACCGGGTTTAATATATTTCATTAATGGCAATCCTGTTAATGCTTTAGCAGGTCCGTTGAACGGCCTTGATGCTGTTAACGCACTTTTTGGATGGGTTGATGGCGAATTTGAATTCAGTGAAGAAGATATTCGCCGAAAAAATGTTATTAAAAAGAGCCGGATGCAAATTATTCTTGAATGTTTAAGCATGCTGGATGACGGGCAGATAGAGCGATTGGGTCCCGTATCATTCCCCGCAAAGACAAAAAGTTCTCCAGAAAAAGAATCGACACTGCCCATTATAAAAGGCCCGCTTATTGATTATTCGTATGTGGTCGATGAAGAAGAGGCACGTGCCGGCAATAAGATTGTCGCCCAAGGAAAACATGGCGGCTGGTTATGGGTGATCCTTGAAGGTGTGGCAGAAATTATCAGAGAAACTCCTCAGGGCCCTTTAAAAATACTCAGAATCGGTGAAGGCGCATTTATCGGTAGCATTGCTTCATTTTTATTGTTGGAAGGAACTGTTCGAAGCGCCGCAATTCTCGCGGTGAGTAATGTTCAGTTGGGAGTGCTCGACTCGCGGCGTCTTTCCATCGATTTTTTACGAATGTCCAGCCCCTTTAGAAGCCTTGCAATCAGTCTTGACAAGCGTTTAAAACAGGTAACCGATATGGCGGTTAATATCCACCTGAGAAAGATTCGTATAGAAGACTATATTAACGGTAAAAATCAGCTGATAACCCAGGGTGACAGCGAACCGGATTTATATCAAATCACGGAAGGGGAAGCCCATATTGTCCGACACACTGAAAATGGTTATGTACCTTTGGCGAATCTTCATTCCGGAGATTTTTTCGGGAATATCTCGTTTCTTGATTTAGGGCAAGAACCTTATCAAGCTTCGGTCTTCGCTTCAGAGGATCTCAAAGTAAACAAAATTGACCCGGACATTCTGCAGAAAGAGCACAATCGTCTTTCATCCACATTTAAATTTTTTATAGAACACCTTGCAACGTGCGTATCGGTAACCTCAATGATAGCTTGTGAATTCCATAAAAAAACCGGTGAGAAAGAGCCGTAACAATAATGTTTTTATACCCGTGAAATAAATTTTTTACAAAACAGTATTGGGTGAATACCATGACGACAAAAGAAAGAAGACATCATCCAAGAATCAGTGCTCTCAATTTGATCTCATATAATTGTATTGATGAAACTGAGCAAATTGTGGCACAGGGGATGGGAAGGACTTTAAATGTCAGCAAAGGCGGAATTTTGCTTGAAACGCACATTTCCATCGACCCCAAAAATGCCATTGCGCTGTCCATAGGTCTTGAAGATGAACTGATCAACATTAAAGGAAAGGTTGTTTTCTCTGCTCCCGGCAAAGATGAAAAATTTGAAGCAGGAATCGAATTTCTTGAAATGCCGGATTCGACACTCAATATTTTAAAAAAATTTATCAAAGTATTTTCAGAACAATAACATCTGATATGTCCTCCTCCCTCAGGCGAAACCGATAAAGGAAATCATGGTTGCACTGGTTTTCGCAAAGGATAAAGAATTATGCTGCAGACTGTCATTGAAACCGACTTTAAAGAATTAAATTTGATCAAAAGGGGCAAAGTTCGGGACATATATGATCTCGGAGACACATTGTTAATGGTGGCAACGGATCGAATTTCTGCGTTTGATGTGGTTATGCCTGACCCCATCCCTGAAAAAGGAAAAATTTTAACTCAAATTTCCCTTTTCTGGTTTAAAATAATGGAATCTCTTTTGCCCCATCACGTCGTTTCCAGTAATGTGGATAACTATCCCGACATTTGCAAACGGTATGCAGAAATTCTGCGTGGGAGGAGCATGCTGGTTAAAAAAGCAGAGCCTTTGCCGATTGAATGTATTGTGAGAGGATATATATCCGGATCCGGATGGAATGACTACCGGGCTTCCGGACGTATATGCGGCATAAAACTCCCTAAAAACCTGATAGAATCTGACAAACTTCCCAAGCCTATCTTTACGCCTTCAACCAAGGCAGAAAAAGGGCTCCATGATATTAACATAAATTTTGACGAGACCATCAAAAAAATTGGAAAACATCTTGCCGATCAGGTCAGAACGCTCAGTCTTGAAATCTACAGCAAGGGAGCTGATTTTGCCTATAAAAAGGGAATCATCATTGCGGATACAAAATTCGAGTTTGGCCTTTTCGAAGATAATTTAATCCTTATTGATGAAGTAATGACTCCGGATTCATCCAGGTTCTGGCCGAAATCGTCCTATCAACCCGGGGGATCCCAAAAGAGCTTCGACAAGCAATATCTTCGTGATTACCTTATTTCCATCAACTGGAACAAAACACCGCCGGCACCAGCACTTCCCAAAGACGTGATCGCAAATACACACAATAAATATCTTGAAGCATTCAATCGACTTGCCGAATCGAACCATGTGCTTTAAAGAAAAAATTGTCAACCTGTCCGAGATTGACGCAAGCGATCATTCCTTTCGCATAACAACCCAAGAGACTGTCGATGATTTAATGGACTCTATCAGGCATGTTGGATTATTGAATTTACCGCTCTTGTTAGAGAAAAAATCAAGATACATTATTCTATGCGGTTTTAGAAGAATTGAAGCCTGCCGACGACTGGACCGACTTGATGTTAAAGCCAGGATACTCGATTCTGATACAAAAAAACTTGAATGCGCAAGATATGCCGTCACGGACAACGCTTTTCAAAGACCGCTTAATCTGATAGAAAAATCAAGATCGATTCGGATGCTTTCCAACTTTTTTACGGGAAATCGTCGTCTATCCAAAGAAATGTCGCTTTTGGGCGTACCCTGCCATGAATCCATAATAAAAAGAATTAAAGATATATGTTGCTTTTCGAAGTCGCTTCAGAACAGCATGCTTTCCGAAAGCATTTCCCTGGCCATAGCTTTGGAAATCCATAAAATGTCAAAAGATGTTAAAGACGGTTTTGTAAAGCTTTTTAATGTTCTTAAATTGAGTGTCAATAAGCAGAGGGAAATTGTTATGCTGATCAAAGAAATTGCCTTGCGGGAAGATATCCCTATGGCACAGATTCTGGAAGGGGAACATTTGACAGGAATATTGAACGATGAAGATCTTGATAAAAATAAAAAAGTCCGAAAGATAAGGACATATTTAAAACAGCGGCGCTTCCCCGCTATAACGCGCGCTGAACAGGTGTTTGAAGAACATCGGCAAAATCTGAAACTTGGAACCGGGATAAAACTGATTCCACCGGACAATTTTGAAAGTCCCACCTATTTTCTAAAGTTCTCTTTTAAAGATTTAAATGAACTCAAAGATCTTAAGAAAATCTTTGATCCACTCATCGAGAACCCTTCCATTAAAAAAATCTTAGGGTAACCACATACTGTATATAGAGTACCGTCTGGCTGCAAAGCACTGTATGTTGTTATATCGGTCTTAATTCTGTTATTTTTTAAAACTAATGCCCGATTTCAGCAAAAGAAAAAGAATATATTTTCTTGACTAAATAAAACGCACCATTTATATAGTGCTTAATTAAATAAATATGGTTCAATATATTATGGGAATTAAGGAAAGGAAAGAACGAGAAAAAGGTCGACGGCGCCAGCAAATAATGGTTGCCGCAAAAAGAGTTTTTTCCAACAAGAGCTTTAACAGGGCAACCATGGAAGATATTGCCAAGGAAGCTGAACTTAGCCCAGGTACGATTTATCTATATTTCAAGAATAAAGAAGAGTTGTTCGCCTCTCTCTCCCTTAGAATCCTCCATTATATGAACATTCGGTTGGAACATGTTCATAATGGAAAACATGAAGGACCTCAACAAAAATTAACCGCGCTCAAAGAAGCGCTATATGAAGTCTATGAATTTGATCCGCTGGTCCTAATTAATATGTTCCATCTTCAATCCAGCGAAACCCTGAAAAATTTATCACCCCATCTGCTTTCGGACATTAAGGAGTTGTCCAGAAATTCATTCAGATCAATGGCCAAAGTGTTTGAAGAAGGGATGGAGAAAAACGTTTTTATTGAAAGGCACCCGGTGGCCCTGGCCGATATTGTGTGGGCTCTGTTTTCAGGCGTTGTACTCTGGGAAGAAAGCAAAAGATTGATCGACAGTAAAAAAGATTTTTTGAAACCGACCCTTGAAATTGCTTTTGAAATTTTTAGTCGAGGGATAGAAGTCAACCCCGAAGCTTTAAACTAAAGTTTGCTGGAACTGAACAGATACTATCCAGGCGTTAAAACAGTTTGGTTTATTTTAATCAAACTGTATAACCATGCGGCGTTTATTAATATTTAACAGGAAAGGGGGGTGATACCGCAGATCTACTGTGGAAAAGGGAAAAGTGCTGATTTGTTTTAAATTGCCGCACCATCAGCTAAATTTCCTCTTTTCCAATGACAATGGTTTATTTTAACCGGAAATCTTAAGAATGTTTTATCGGGCGGCCAAAACGTGACCGGTTTCTCAAAATAATATTTGAATCTGGATTATCGGAGAATGTCCGTTCAAACTTGCCTCATAGACTCCGGTTATTAACCACAAGTTTCTAACCTTAAGGAGGTGTATTAATGCCAAAGTATGCCAAAGGATTTAATCAACCAGTAGACGCGATTCCCGGACGAGGATGGGCCGTAATTTTAGCCGGCACAACCGTCAACTTATGCCTGGGATGCCTGTACGCCTGGTCAGTCTGGCTCAAATATTTAACCGACGACGTTTATATGAAGGCCCACGGCTGGGCCGGTGCGCTCACCGCAGAGCAAGCCTCCAACCCGAAATCATTGTGTATTCTCATTTTTGCGTTGCTCATGATTCCGGGTGGAAAGATCCAGGATAAATATGGTCCCACAGTCGCCGGTAGCATCAGCGCGGTCTGTATGGGAATTGGAATGCTCATCGCAGGTACGGCGCATTCCTATGCCGGAATCCTCTGGGGATTCGGTGTCGGCGGCGGTGTCGCCATGGGCATCGGTTATGCCGCTCCCGTTCCCGCTACACGAAGATGGGTCGGTCCCCATCAGGTGGGCGTCATGATCGGTATTACGGTCGCGGGTTACGGTGGTGCTGCGT
>JAFCZV010000503.1 GCA_019314155.1 Deltaproteobacteria bacterium | reverse complement strand
GAAGAATTTCGAAGGTAAAAAAATCCTGGACGCCCAGGGTAATTTTGTTTCCATTGCCATTGCCAAAGGCTCGGCTATAGAGCGGATACCTGAAAGCCGTCAGAAAAATTTCGTAGACGGCATCAGCGGCGCCACCATGACCGGAAAATTTTTATCTGCCGGGTTAAAACAGACGCTGACAGAATATGAACCTTTTTCTGAAAGATTCAGAAAAAAAGAAATCAAATGAAGATAACAAAAACCAAAGCCTTTAATGTATTTTTTAAACCTATCTGGGAAAGCAACCCGATTTCCGGACAGATCCTGGGTATATGCTCCGCTCTGGCGGTGACCGTCCAGTTGAAGACTGCCATCGTCATGAGTCTTGCCCTGACATTTGTTCTGGCTTTTTCGAATCTGTTGATCTCACTGATGCGCAAGTTTATCCCCAGAAACATCCGTATTATCGTGGAACTTACGGTCATTGCAACGCTGGTAATTTTTGCCGATCAGCTTCTTAAAGCATTTCTGTACGACATCAGCAAACAGCTGTCTGTATTCGTGGGACTTATCATTACAAACTGCATTATCCTGGGAAGGGCTGAAACCTATGCACTGGGGAATCCCCCGTTTTTATCCATGTTGGATGGAATCGGTAACGGTCTTGGTTACAGTCAAATTCTGATCACAGTGGGAGTGCTTCGAGAGTTTTTTGGTGCAGGAAAACTTTTTGGATTTCAGGTGATACCCGATACGTTTTATGCCGCAGGATATGAAAATATGGGGTTTATGGTTCTGGCACCGGGCGCGTTTATCGCCATCGGTCTGATCGTGTGGCTTCAGGAGACGGTTTCAAAAGAGTAGCGTGTTGAGCAATATTATGATTAGACCTAATAAAAGATCGCATTCAGATAATCCGGTTTTTAAGCGGATCACCTGAATGCTTGGTGGTTTAGTTATTTCAGAAACTAAATTGGTAAAATATGGAAAACCTTATCAGCATATTTTTAGATTCCGTTTTCGTCGGCAATATCCTTTTGGCGTATTTTCTTGGGATGTGTTCTTTTCTTGCCATTTCCAGAAAAATGGAAACCGCCATAGGGCTCGGTTTGGCGGTTACGTTTGTGCTTTCCATTACAACGCCGGTAAACTGGCTCGTTTATCACTATCTGCTGGCGCCCGGTGCCCTTACATGGGCCGGTTTTCCGGGAATTGATCTAAGCTTCTTAAAATTTATTATCTTTATCGCCGTTATTGCAGCCATTGTTCAGGCGCTGGAAATGATTATCGACAGGTATTTACCCCCTTTATACATGGCGCTGGGCGTCTTTCTTCCATTGATTGCTGTAAATTGTGCCATTCTGGGAACGTCTTTGTTCATGGTGGAGCGGAATTATAATTTTGTGGAATCTGTTGTGTACGGTGCAAGTTCAGGTTTTGGGTGGCTGCTCGCCATTGTTACCATGGCGGGAATTCGAAAAAAACTCATATACGCCAATGTCCCCAAAGGGCTTGAAAATTTTGGAATCAGTATGATTATCACCGGCCTCATGGCCATGGCGTTTATGTTGTTTTCGGGGATTACGCTTTGATTTACCTCGTTAGCCTGACAGTTTTTTCCTCAATCATCTTCATCCTTGTGGGACTCCTTTTGCTGGTGGAAGCCAAAGTCGTTAAAAAGGACGACTGTGATATTGTTATCAATGATGACGAGGAAAAAAGCTTAAAGGTGCCCGGTGGCATCACACTTTTATCTGCACTTGCCGCCAATGAGATTTATATTCCATCAGCCTGTGGCGGCGGAGGTTCATGCGGGATATGCAAGTGCGTAGTAGAGGCGGGTGGAAGAGGCATTTTGCCCACCGAACTTGCCCATCTGACCCGCCGGGAAAAAAAGGAAAATTTCCGTCTGACCTGCCAGCTGAAAGTTAAGGAAAATTTGAGGATTCGGCTGCCGGCAGAAATCTTCAATGTAAAAAAATACAACGCTACGGTCGTTTCAAACGTCAACGTAGCGACATTTATCAAGGATCTGGTTCTGAAACTCGATCCCGGGGAAACGCTCGAATTCAAGGCAGGGGCTTTTATTCAGATCGATATCCCGGAATACCAGCTTTCGTTTTCAGAATTCAGGGCCCGGGTTGCCGAAAGATTCAGACCGGACTGGGATGCCTTCAATCTCTGGGGGTTGCTGTCAAAAA
>JAFCZV010000083.1 GCA_019314155.1 Deltaproteobacteria bacterium | reverse complement strand
GGCGCTCCTCGATGGACTTTTGGAGGAAATGTTCAATGATCCCAAAGGCGTGGTCGAACGGCTGAGCCGGTGTCTTCTTTGCGGATCATGTGCCGCCAATTGTCCCAGCGGTGTGAGCGTCATGGAAATTTTTATTAAGGCCCGGGCAATTCTTACCGGTTTTATGGGACTGTCACCGGCCAAAAAATTGATTTTAAGGGGGATGCTATCCCATCCTGAAATTTTTGACCGAATGGCGGCATGGGGGTCAAAATTTCAGAAAATTTTCACAAGACCGGCAAACGAACTGATCGGCACCTCCTGTGCCCGGTTTGTTTCTCCTTTGATTGGAAACCGGCATTTTACACCGCTGGCCAAGATCCCTTTTCACCGTCGCATTCCATCTTTGAATACAAACAGAGGAGCTTCCGGCATTAAAGTGGCCTTTTACGTGGGATGCCTTTTGGATAAAAGTTTTCCTCATATTGCCCAGGATGTTGTCGACGTTCTCCATCATCACGGTGTTGGAATTTTTATGCCCAAAAGGCAGGGTTGTTGCGGGATACCGGCAATCTCCTCGGGGGATACGGTGACTTTTAACCGTCTTGTCCGCCATAATCTGGAAATATTCGATGCTGAAAAATTTGACTACCTGGTAACATCCTGTGCCACCTGTACGTCGACGATAAAGGAAATATGGCCGATGATGGCGGATAAAAATTCCGGTTATGTTAAAAGCAGAGTGGGGACTATCGCTCAAAAAACCCTTGATATCCATCAGTTCCTGGTGTCGAGGGTGGGACTGGAAAAACTTGAAGCCGCTGATGGTACCAATCCAGTGGATGTGACCTATCATGATCCATGCCATCTCAAAAAATCTCTGGGCGTATCTGTCGAACCCAGATCTCTCATTAATGCCAATCCGGCCTATCGGCTGAAAGAAATGCCTGAATCCGACAGATGCTGCGGGCTGGGGGGAAGCTTTAATCTGGAGTATTATGATCTTTCGACCCGTATCGGGAACGTAAAAATGGACCATATCCGATCATCCGGATGTTCGATGCTTGCCACCGGATGTCCGGCGTGTATGCTCCAAATTTCGGATATGCTGTCCAAATCCGGCGAGAAAATACGGATCAAACATCCCATAGAAATATACGCAGAGTTGTTGAGAAATTCAGATTAGCCCGGATTTCGCATTGGATAAAGATAAAATTTCGGCTGATTCTATTTTATTGACAACCGGTATAAATCTTGGGTAAAAGATGATTCATGCCGGAGTGGTGAAACTGGTAGACGCACGGGACTCAAAATCCCGCGGGGGCGACCCCGTCTCGGTTCGATTCCGAGCTCCGGCACCAATGAAATCCAGGGGTTAGCCATTTTGGTTAATCCCTTTTTGGTGCTGAAATAGTGGACTGTGCTTGAAACTGTAGCGGTTTGTGTCTGCAAATAATATTCCTGTCTTTGGGCTGCAAATTTGATAAAATTGTAAAAAGTGAAATGTAAAACGACTACATTTAGTACATTATGAGGCAATATTACACAACATATAGACTTTTCACTTTTAACTTTTTACGGAACTATCAAATTGAACAGAGATAAACTCGACAGACTGAAGTTTTTTTTAGCCGCGTCCAGCGGACTTTTGCTGACCCTCTCTTTTCCGAAGGCCGGTATTTCCTGGCTGGCCTGGTTCGCCGTTGTTCCCCTGCTTGTGGCATTAAGAAACCTTTCTTCTAAAAACGGTTTTATTCTGGGCCTGTGTACCGGTCTGGTCCATTACATCACACTGGCCTACTGGCTGGCATATACCATGACAACGTACGGCAATCTTCCTTTCTATGTAAGCGTGCCGGTCCTCCTGCTCTTTTCGGCGTATCTGGCCATCTACCCTGCAATATTTTCAATGGCCCTAACCTGTCTGTGCCCAAGGCCCTTGTTCCTTGCCTTTATGCCCCCGCTGGTATGGGTTTCCTTGGAATACATTCGTTCGTTTCTGTTTACGGGTTTCCCATGGGAGCTGGTTGGATACACCCAATTTAAGGTTCTGAAAATCATACAGATTTCGGACATATCGGGTGTATACGGCGTATCATTTTGTATTGTCCTTGCCAATGCGTCAATTTTGCTGGCCTATCTTTACCTGGCCAAAAAAGACTGGCAGAAGACATCGGTTCAGGCAAAGCTTGCTGCAGGATCCATGGCAACTTTTGCATTCATCTTTGGTTTGGTCTGGTTTTATGGAGATCATCGTATACGGTCCATCCAGGAACGGATTGCAAATTCCCCTTCCGTAAAGATTACAGTTGTCCAGGGCAATATCGACCAAGCCCAAAAATGGGACCCCGCGTATCAGCGGTCGTCGACATTGAAATACATCGATCTGTCCCGGACGGCAAAAAAGCATGGGCCGGACCTTATTGTCTGGCCGGAAACCGCCACGCCGTTTTATTTTATGCAAAACGCCCAACTATCGGAATTGGTTCTAAAGGGGATTCATGAAACCGGAGTCCGGCAGTCCATCTCTCGAATTTAAGAACAACAGGGTTGAATACTATAACAGTGCGTATCTCGTCGGACCGGGGGGAAACATCCAGGGCAAATATGACAAAGCACACCTGGTGCCGTTTGGAGAATACATCCCCTTCAAAAAATGGCTGCCGTTTCTCGGCAAAATGGTGGAAAACGTCGGGGATTTCCGCCCCGGGAAAAAAGGGCACACACTCCATTGGAAAAATTACAGTATCGGCATACAGATCTGTTATGAAATGATCTTTTCGAATCTTTCCAGACACATGGCCGAAAACAATGCCGCATTGCTGATCAACATCACCAACGACGCCTGGTATGGCAGAACCAGCGCGCCCTACCAACATTTTTCCATGGCCGTTCTCCGGGCCGTGGAAAACAAGCGGTCTCTGATACGCGCTGCCAACACCGGTATCAGCGGGTTCATAGATCCTACCGGCAGGATCATCGCCGCCACCCCCCTGTTTAAGGATGTCGTCATCACCCGTACGGTGCCCATACTTCAAGAAATGACCGTTTACTCCCGCTTCGGAGATGTGTTTGCAATGGCATGCCTGGTAATTTCGCTGATTGCAGCCGCAGCCGCATGTCTTTACCACCTATTCAGGAAATATTCAGGTTAACCCCAATGGACTATTGAAAGATCTAAAAAAACAGATTATAGTAGGAGTATAAGAGAATGTTAGAAAAATAGGAGGTCACGGATGTCTATTGAATTTAAAGAAAATATAAAGAATCTTTTTTTGAAATTTGAACAGCTTAAAGGTTATCTTTGACATAGTCGGGAAAGAAAAAAGGCTTGAGGAGATAGAAACACTCATCGCCCAAAAAGGATTCTGGGACAACCCGGAAGAGACCACGGGTGTTTTAAAAGAGCGGACATCCATTTCCGGTGTGCTCGATAGGTTTAAAACCCTTTACAGCGATCTTGAAGAATGTGAAATACTGCTCGAACTCGGCATCGAGGAATCCGACACAGATACCGTCGAAGAAGCCTCCGAACAGCTTCAAAACATTGAACGAAGGCTCAATAAACTCTCCATCGATCTGACACTCAGCGGTGAAGACGATCCGAACAACTCCATTGTTTCCATTAATGCGGGCGCCGGTGGGACCGAAGCTCAGGACTGGGCTGAAATGCTCTTTAGAATGTATACGCGCTGGATCGATCGGAAAGGTTTTAAAATTCATATCATCGATTTCCAGCCCGGAGACGAAGCCGGAATAAAAAGCGTTACATTCACCGCCAGCGGCGACTTCGCTTACGGCTATTTGAAAACTGAAAAAGGTGTCCATCGACTGGTGAGGATTTCACCGTTCAATGCAGGTGGCAAGAGACACACATCTTTTGCCTCTGTGTTTGTCTATCCTGAATTGAACAACGAAATCGTTGTCCAGGTCGATGACAAGGACCTGCGTATCGATGTTTATAGGGCCAGCGGTGCCGGCGGACAGCACGTCAACAAAACCAGCAGCGCCATCCGTATCACCCATCTGCCCACCGGGATCGTTGCCCAGTGCCAGCAGGAGAAATCCCAGCACAGAAATAAAGAATTGGCAATGAAGGTCCTAAAATCAAGGCTTTACCAGCTTGAAAAGCAAAAGCAGGATGAAAAATATGAGGAACTGCATGCAAACAAGAATGAAATCGCCTGGGGCAGTCAAATCCGATCGTATGTTATGCATCCCTATCAGATGGTCAAGGACCATCGCATCAACCTTGAAGTGGGCAATGTAAACAGTGTTCTCGACGGTTCCATCGATCCATTTATAGAGGGGGTGCTGCTCTCGAATAAATCCTGATGAATCTAAAGCCTTGTTTAACTTATGAATCCCATTGATATTATTGCAGAATTATATGATCCAGGGTCTAAAGCATATAATATTCTCATACACCATGGTCAACAGGTGGCAAATAAAGCCATGGAGGTAGCAAAGAGAATTCCACATCTTAAACCGGATCTTGATTTTATTAAAGAAGCGGCCATGCTTCACGACATCGGCATTTTTATGACCAACACCCCGGAACTGGGCTGTACCGGTGAATATCCATATGTTTGTCATGGTTATCTGGGAAGAAAAATTCTTGAAAACAGGCAATTGCCGGCACACGCACTGGTTTGTGAGCGACATGTCGGTGTCGGCATTACATCCGAAGACATACGGCGCAACAATCTCCCGCTGCCCCAACGAGATATGATTCCCACATCCATAGAAGAACAGGCGATCTGCTTTGCAGACAAGTTTTTTTCCAAAAACGGCAATACGGATGGCCATGAAAAATCGTTTGAAGAGATTTTAAATACCCTTCGCCCATACGGCCCCGGGAAAGTGGTGTGTTTTCAGTCTTGGGTACAACTGTTCGAAGAATAATCCGGCGAGAACCTATACCCGGTATGTGTCGGGAGTGCCTTCATGACGAGGCCTAACTGTCATGAACATGCTTGACGAGATGACCGATTTCAGGGAAAATCAATGCTTTACAGGCAAGCTTGCATGCTTTGATGCTCCCGGGAATGCAAAACAGGATGGTCTCTTCGATGATGCCGGCAGTAGCACGGGACAACAAGGCAGCAGAATCGATTTCTTCAAAACTGAGCTGAGCAAAAAGGGGCCCAAATGCCGTGAGCTCCTTTCTAAAGATTGGACGAACGGCCTCAATGGTTACATCTTTGTTGCTGATGCCCGTGCCGCCGGTGACAAGGATAACCTGGGCATTATGATCTCTGATCATTTCAAAAACCGTTCGGGTGATGGCTCCGGTCTCGTCGGGAACCACCTGGTGCCGTACAACCTCGTGCCCTTCCTTTTTGGCCCTTTTCCGGATCCATTTGCCGCTTTTGTCGTCTGCCGGAGAACGGGTGCTTGAAACCGTGAGAATACCGATTTTAACCGTTTTCGGAGCGCCTGCCTTGTGTCTTTTGATACCCATTTTATCTCCATAGATGTTACTGATCGCCTGAAGGAAAACCGCCCTTTCCACTCCCGTGAAATGGACCGCCGGTTTCCGGGGTCAGACGTAAGTTCTAATCCGCAACATACTATCAACACTGCCAAGTTAATATCAAGATTAATATGAAGCCGTCTCCAAAATGCTTTTAATGCTCAACACCTGCGCTCCTTGCCGCTTTACCCTTGAGCGTAATTTACCATTTTTGAGTTCCCTTCATGATATTTCATTGCAACAGATGTCGCGAGCCCATTGAAATAGCTTGATTTTGCCCGATATTTTTCCTATTGTACCAGATACAATCGTCTTTTGTGAATTTGATGACATGGAAAACAGACGGGTCTGTTTCAAGGGGTACCAAAAAAGGTTTTTTAATATGAAAAACCAATGTACCGGCGTAATATTGGCCGGTGGACAAAATTCACGTTTTTTCGGAACCAACAAAGCATTGGTCCGAGTGGGGGGAAAACAAATCCTCGATCATATCCATGACGTCTTTAAGGATCTTTTCGATAAAATTATTTTGGTTACCAACGATCCGCCTCAATACCTCCAGTGGGATTTTAATATTGTAACAGATATTTTTCCTATCCGAAGCTCCTTAACAGGGATACACACAGGTCTTTTTTATTCAAACACCCCGTATACATTTTTTGCAGCGTGCGACATCCCTTTTCTCAAAAAAGAATTGGTAAAAACCCTTGTGGACGCTATAGAACCGCGCATTGACATTGTTATCCCTGAAACGTCCAAAGGCTTCGAGCCGCTGTGTGCCGTATATTCCAAAAGGTGTTTCAAGCCGCTGGAAGCGCAGCTTGCAAAAAATGAACTCAAAATTCAACACGTGTTTCAAAAGGTTCGGGTTAAAAAAATTCCTGAAAATATTCTGCGCAAATCTGATCCGGACCTACTCTCTTTTTATAACATTAACACACCGGACGATCTGGCCAAGGCCAAAAATATAGCAACAAGTCCAACCGAGGTATCACAGTGAATCTTGCCGGCATGGTCGATAAAATCAAAAAACACCCGGATTATCACAAGGCGGGAATGATCCTCTGCCATAACGGAGTTGTCCGCGGCACATCGCGCAACGGCAGGCAGGTATCGGGCCTGACCATTTCCGTTGATAACAGCAAGCTGCAACAGGTCATCGACACCCATAAACAAACCCCCGGAATCGTAGAAATACTCGTTGAAATTGCTGAAAACAGGCATTTGGCCATAGGAGACGACGTCATGCTCCTGGTGGTTGCCGGAGACATTCGAGAAACGGTAATCGCCGTTTTGAGTGACACACTCAATGCCATTAAAACAACCGTTACCAGCAAAACAGAGTTTTTTGTGTAATTCCAGAATAGTATAAGACAGGATTTGCAGGATGGAGAGGATAAGAAGTTTGAAAAAAATCCTGATAATCTTGTTCTTCTTATCAAAACCCATTGAAAAGTTAAAATGACTCTGACAAAGAGTCAAAAAGAATCAAGAGCGGACCCTTTAATGGCATCCTTATTCACAATTCAAGACACGACACCAATAATTTCAGATTGTGGCGGCTTTTTTCTTCGGGAAATAGGCATGCTGTCACTGGAATTGAAGTGGCTTTCGAGATTAAATGAATAAAAATATTAAATTTAGCTTGAAAATGCTTTACCTGCATGGTAAAGGATATTTTAATAAATAATGGATATAGCTTTCAGAAATAAAACTCTTAAGAAGGTCTTTAATTCTGAAAAAGAGCTGAAAAAAAAATTCGGGGCAGAGAAAGCGCATTTGATAATGCGCCGCATGGCAGTGCTTAGAGCATCACCGGTATTGGCTGAAGTGCCGCATACAAAACCTGAACGAAGACATGAGCTCAGCGGAAAACGCAGCGGTCAATTCGCAGTCGATTTAAAACATCCTTATCGTCTCATCTTTAAACCGGATCATAAGCCATTGCCAAAAAAGGACGATGGCGGAATTGACTTAACCCAAATAACAGCAATCAAAATTCTTGGAGTGAAGGACTATCATTAATGGTCGCGACAAGCCTAAATCAATATACCCCCGACTATGCTATTCATCCGGGGGAGATTTTAGAAGAGACTCTTGAAGCCCGAGGGATAACAAGGACTGCGTTTGCCGAGCGCAGCGGCCTGTCCTTAAAGACGGTCAGCCAAATCATCCATGGAAAAGCTCCGGTTACCCCTGAAACCGCTATTCACTTCGAGCGTGTTTTGGGCGTATCTGCAAATATATGGAATAATCTTAACGCATATTATCGGCTGCATGTTGCTAAAATTGCTGACCGGCGAATGCTTGAGAACAAAAAAGAATGGGCAAAAAATTTTCCCCTGCCGGAACTTACGAAAAGGGGCTTTATTCGCAGACGACAAACCCTTGCCGAAAAAGTTGAAGAACTTCTGGATTTCTTTGGCGTTGCGAGCGTTGATGCTTGGAAGGCTCAGTTTAAGCGCATTGCTGTTTCATACAGAAAATCACCATCCTTTACAAGCTCGAAAGAAGCGGTGTCGGCATGGCTCCGGATCGGTGAAATTGAAGCGGAAAATATTAAAACATCACCGTTCGACGCGAAGACATTTAAAAATGCATTGCAGGAGATACGATTCCTTACACGGGAAGACCCGGAGGTTTTTGAGCCACGCATGAAAGAGCTCTGTCGAAATTCCGGTATTGCACTTGTATTAATTCCCGAACTTCCAAAGACCCGTCTGAGCGGCGCAACACGATGGCTCGGCCCGGATAAAGCGCTGATCATGCTCAGCCTCCGCTATAAGAGAGATGACCATTTCTGGTTTGCTTTTTTTCATGAAGCAGGCCACATAATCCTTCACGGAAAAACCAGTGTATTTATCGATGAAGTCGATATGGGCACAAACGAGGCTGAGAAAGCGGCAAATAGATTTGCGGCAAACAAATTAATACCTGCAAGTAAATACAAGATTTTCGTGGCAAAGAGGCAATTTTATAAAGGCGACATTGTCGCCTTTGCGCAATCCATTGATATCTGTCCGGGAATTGTTGTTGGCAGGCTGCAACGCGAAGGACACATTCAACACAAATGGCACAATGATTTAACGCGCAAGTTTCGTCTCAAGGAAATAGATAGTTAGTCTATGTGGTCTCCGAAAGCCCCCGTGTAAGCGTTATGGATATTTCCAGCCTCTATTAGGTTTGGAATGCATTTCAATCTAAAGAGAAAACCCGTGTTGGCATATTTATCAAGCAGTATATGGGTATCGCCTGCGTGGACACTGGTCAATACGGTCAATGTGGATATTCCTCTGCCAAATAGTCTGGAATAGCTGATATATCACTAACATAGCGGTAAGGGAATGATACAAAATCTATTAACTGGGAAGATACGATTAATATGAAAGAGTCTCAGAACATCGAATGGAAAAAATCATGGCGAGATGAGTATATCAAATGGATATGCGGTTTTGCTAATGCAAACGGCGGCATACTATATATTGGTAAAGATGATAAAGGAAAAGTAACCGGCATTTCTGATGCCGGGAAGCTGCTTAAAGATATTCCAAATAAGGTTCGGGACATTTTGGGGATTATGATTGATGTTAATCTGATCACTGAAAAGGGCAAGAATATTTTAGAGATCATTGCCGAGTCCTACCCCTATCCTGTCAGTTACAAAGGGCAATATCATTATCGTAGTGGAAGCACTAAGCAAGAGCTTAAAGGTGCGGCTCTGGATAAGTTTTTACTGCGGAAACAGGGTAAACACTGGGACGGAGTTCCTGTTCCTCATGTTTTTGTAAAGGATTTAGACGATCGTGCTTTTGAATATTTCCGGAAAAAAGCTGCCAAAAGCAAACGGTTAACCTCTGAAGTCCTGGAGGAAAAAAATGATATTCTTATTGAGAAGCTGCATTTAACAGACAATCAGTATCTCAAACGGGCGGCTGTTTTGCTCTTTTACCCTGATCCAGAGAAGTTTGTCACCGGGGCTTATGTAAAAATCGGTTATTTCAAGACTGATGATGATCTTCTTTTTCAGGATGAAATCCACGGAAATCTTTTTTCTCAGGTCGAAAAAACAATGGATCTATTGCTGACCAAGTACCAGAAAGCCACTATTGAATACAAGGGGGTGAGCCGAATAGAAGAATATCCTTTCCCCGAAGCGGCCTTACGGGAAGCTCTTTTAAATTCCATTGCTCATAAGGATTACAGCAGTGCTAATCCAATACAGATAAGCGTGTACAGCGATAAAATCATTTTTTGGAACGAAGGTCGATTGCCGGAAAATTGGACAATATCACAATTGAAGGAGAAACATCCTTCAAAACCTTTTAATCCTGTTATTGCTAATGTGTTTTTTCGTGCAGGTCTAATTGAGGCCTGGGGTAGAGGAATTTTCAAAATTATCCATGCGTGTCGTGTTTCCAATTCGCCGGAACCTGTATTCAAGTGCGATTTTTCTGGTTTTTTTGTAGAACTCTTTGCACAAAAAATAAAAACGCCAGGTGAAAAG
>JAFCZV010000502.1 GCA_019314155.1 Deltaproteobacteria bacterium | reverse complement strand
TTTCAAGTTTTTGGTGAAGAACATACTGGCTGTAGTAACTCCGCAGCCATATGAGCCCGCTGATGACGATGAAGATTGAGAACGCCAGGAGGATCTTATTTCGAATACTTATTTTCATGTCTGATGTCTTTGTTTCGGTTATTGAATGCCGTAAAAGAAATAGAGAATGGTTAGCTCCACGACCAAAAAGAGTACCGTCATAATCACACCGGCTTTGGCATAGTCCACTGTGCGATAGCCGCCCGGCCGCATGATGAGGGCATTCACCTGATGTGTTGGAAGAACGAACGTATTGGAGGCCGACAATCCAACAACCAGTGCAGCCATACGGGGGTCGCCGCCGGCCATGACCGCCATATTCATACATAAAGGAACCAGTAAAACCGTAGCGCCCACATTGGAAACCACTAGGGTGAAAAAAGATGTCATTACGCCCACAGCACCCAGAAGAACAATGGGAGACGGTTGGCCAAGCATTCCTAGAACAAATTTGGCGATATACGCAGCCGTTCCGGTTTTTTCAAAAGCCATTCCCAATGGTATCAGACCTGCCAACAAAAATACCGTCATCCAGTCTACGGCATAATAGGCTTCATCCACTGAAAGTACGCCGGTGATGATCATACCCAGGGCTCCGGACATCAGGGCCACTGAAAGCTGAATCTTAAAAAAAATGATTTGTGTCAGTGCCACTGCCAACCAGACAATCGCCAGTTTGGCCTTTTTGGGCCGCATAATTTCACCCTCCAGGGTTGTGGCAAAGGTCAGTGCGCGCGGTAGCGGCTTGTTTCTAAGAATATGAAACCGTTCCCAAGGGCCGTGAAGCAACAAGGTATCGCCCATTTTTAACCGTAAATGGGTCAGGCCGCTGTAAATAATCTTTTGGCCTGTAAAAAGGGCCACCGGATTGACGCTGTATTGCTCTTTAAAATTGACTTCGCTCATGGTTTTCCCGATCAGTTCCGATCGTGGCGAGACCACGGTTTCGGCCATGCCGGCGTTGGTCGGGGCCAGGTCTTCGGCAAGCACGTCCACGCCGTCTTTGATAATCCAGCCGTATTCATCGGCCAGTCTGCGAACCTTTTTTTCTTTACCCACAACGGCAATGCGGTCATTGGGTGAGATGAGGTCCATGCTGCGCGGAACCATGTTTTTTTGTTTCTTGGATGAATCATAAATGGCAACGACGGTTACCAGGAAATTCGCTCTGACGGCCAGTTCTTTCAAGGTTTTAGGGTTGGTAAACGTTTCGGGAATATGGAGCTCGTATATATTTTCGAGTCCCTGGTACTCATCCATCAGCATGGCGGTAACGCCTTGATCCGCCTCGCCTTCGGCGGCAGGCAAGACAAGCTTGCCAAATAGCAGAAAGTAGATGATTGCGCTTGAAAGCAGGCAGATGCCTATGGGGGTTTGGGTAAAAAGTCCAAAGGGCTCCAATTTTTCACCGCCCAGCACCATCAGATCGTTCAATAAAATGGTCGGACTGGCCCCAACCAGGGTAATGGTCCCTCCGATGATGGCGCAGAAACCCATGGGCATCAAAATGCGGGATATCGGCACGCCCATTCTTTTGGCAATTCGCTGGGCTGCGGGCAGAAACAGCGCGGCAGCACCGATGTTTTGCATCATACTGGAGATGATGCCGACGGTGCCGGATATCAGTGTAATGACTTTCTTTTCGCTGCTTCCGGCCAGCTTGATAATGGGACCGGCAACCTTATTCATCACACCGGTTTTATCCAAACCCGCACCAATGATAATCACAGCAATAATGGAACATACCGCATTACTGCTCAAACCCACAAAAGCTTCCGTGGGAGATACCAGGCCTATAAGCGGGAGCATAACCATCATGATAATGCCAACCACATCAACCCTGACCCACTCAAAAATAAACAGGATAATAACAAAAACCAAAACAATCATTGTCAAGATCATCTCAGGAGTCATTAGGAACCATTCCTTTCTGCATCGTCATCGATCCATTTGGTTTTTAAAAGGCTTCTATTCGTATTTTCTGTAATCGGGTTTGCAATTCAGCAGAGTCAACGACCACCCGCATTGCGGGTGGCTTGAATTTTTGGCCATAGGCCGAAAAGGCAAAAACACGTCAGTGATTTAATCGTTGCGTTTGTAACAGGGTGCAAATCACCCTGTTTTCTACAAACAATCATATACACTCATT
>JAFCZV010000501.1 GCA_019314155.1 Deltaproteobacteria bacterium | reverse complement strand
ACGCCTCCCTGGGATTGACTTTTGAATCAAGTTTCGCTTTTAATACTTTATGAATGAATTCATCAAGCCTTTCGCAGTCCCACCAGCCGTCCATATAAGCCTCACCCAGGCCCAACGAACCTTGAGCCAGCATTCTCGGGTATAGTTTTTTATTGTGAACCTGAATGTCCCACGGACGGCTCCCATTAATTTTAACATCTGCAAAAGATAAAAGGTGCTTTACTTTATGATAAAATTTATCGCTACCCATGACTTTATCCTTTCTATTCTTCGGTAGGTCAAATAAAGTTGGGATAGAAACCTTTTATTTCAAACATGCTAACATTAATCTAAAGATTATTCTAATAAAAAAAAGGCAAACCTAGCTCAATGGATTTGCCCTTATCGAAAACCGAAATCACAAAGATTTAAGACCTCTGATATTTTCACCATTATTAGTAGATAGTCCAAAAGCTATTGTGCGTTGATACGTTTTGGTTATGTCAGAAATTCAGCCCCTTGATATTTGGTCGTTATTGCAGATATCAAAGATTCTGGATTCACGTTTTCATACGATGGTGTTTTTTTATATGCTTTAAGGCAGATCATCACATCCGATAAGTCCAAATAATATCTTTTCAGAGAGGATTAAACAGCGGGACCATTTTAATACTACCTTAAACAAAATAGGGCTGCCAGCTTATAGCGGTTTAACTTTGACTGTTTGAGATTCCTTAGGGGTCTTTTATTTCAGATCCAGGATTCACGCCATGATCACTCACTTGTGTATTTCGAAAAACCGGGCAATTTGAAGTTGCATAATCAACAACTGTTAACAGTAAGAACATTATAAAGATGAAAATATCTTTCAAATAATCAAATGGTTAACCACTTTTTCCAGCAAGTGTAATTGCGACAAGTTCGTTAAAATCTGTTGTGGCTACACAAACACAGGTATCTGCGGCACCATAATACACCTTAATCTCCCCGGAATTTTCCACAACAGCACCGCATGCAAAAGCCACATTGCCAACGTCACCGATCCTTTCGTAATCCTTGCGCGGTGACAGAACCGGCTCATCACACCTGGCTATAACCTTGTATGGCTGTTCAAGATCTAGTAGGACAGTACCGATTCTATAGATGGGGCCGGCTGTTGTCATCTTCACGCCATGATAGATCTCAAGCCATCCATGCTTTGTCTTAATCGGTGCGACCGAGGCGCCGATTCGAAAGCTATCCCACAGGCCAGGTCGGGGTGTCATCAAAAGTTCGGATTTTCCCCAGTCAACCAAATTCTTTGAATATGATACCCACATACTCCCTATTTCTTTGCCGATCGGCCGATCCAGGCGTACATACTCGCCGTTTATCTTTTCAGGAAAGAGTATTCCGTCTTTGTTCCCCGGTTCGGATACAAGTGCAATACGTTCGTAATGGTAGAAATCCTCTGTTTTTGCCAAGGCGATGCGAGTGCCGTATTTTGAATATGCGGTGTACATAACATAATAAACGCCTTCGAGTTCAGTGATGCGAGGGTCTTCGATGCCCATAGTTTCGTATCTGGCAAAAGGACCTTTACGTGCCGGCACCATGACCGGTTTGTCTTCAACCGTGAAATGCAACCCGTCTTTGCTTATCGCCAGAGCAAATACCGAATATCCTTGCTGGCCTTCGACTCTCAGGAGGTGATAATATCGATTTCCTTTTTTAGCCACGGTACCGTTAAAAACAGTATTGCACCTGAACGGAATATCCTCCAGGGTTATAATTGGATTGCCCTCAAACCGTTGGAGGATGTCATGGCCAACAGAGGGACGCTTGATCATCAGAATTCTCCTTTGCTTTTCACACACTCTTGTTCGATTTTATCAATGGTGGTTGAGCCCAGGCATATGCAGCTGCCTGCAGCGCCATAGTACAGTAGCAGCTTTTCATCTTCCAGGATTGCCCCGCAGGAAAAAACTAGGTTCGAGACATCTCCGATCCGCTCGTAATGTTTGCGCGGTGACAGGATGGGAACATTGGTGCGGGCAAGGACCCTGGCCGGATTATCAGGGTCCAGGAACACGGCGCCAATCCTAAAAAGAGGGCCGGCTGATCTGATGTATCTTTGATGCCGTAATATATCAGCAACCACCTGCCGTCTTTAAGCCTGATTGGCGGCACGGCATCGCCCACGCGGCTTGCGTCCCAGTAGCCGGGTCTGGGTGATAATAAAGCCTCAAAACCGCCCCAATAGACAAGGTCGTCTGAATAACTGATCCATATACGTCCACCGCTCCACGGTCGCTCAAGCCTGGCGTATCGGCCGTTGATTTTTTCCGGAAAAAGTGTTCCTCCTTTGGTATCCACCGCGGAGATAAGACCAAGACGTGTGACGTTTTCGAAGTCATCTGTTCGGGCCAATCCGATCCTAAAGCCATGGAGGCCTTCAGCTATGTATGTAATATAATAGGTTTCTTCAAAGGGAGTGATCCGACCATCCATGACGCTAATTTCTTCATACTTTTTAAATGCTTTATCTGCAGAACGTTTAATAAAAGGCTCATCATCTACTTCAAAATAATGACCATCCGTGCTTCGCGCAATATACAAGTTTTTATGGCCCCTTAGATTTTCGATAGTTATCAACAGCAGGTAGGTGTCGACCATCTTAACCGCGCCTGCATTACATATGTCCAAGGCCCGGAACGAAAGGTCTTCCATGTTAACAACTGGGTTTCCCTCCCAGCGGTGAATGATGTCGAGTCGTTTTTTTCGAGGCATGGTTTTTCCTTTTTTATAAGCTGCAAAGTATCTGCTCAACTGAAGACACAGCCAGGCATGTGGTTTCGTCAGAAGACCCGTAATACATGAAAAGCTGTCCGTCTTTTATGACAATGCCGTTGGTAAACACGACATTGCCGAAGAACCCTGTGGTTTCGTATTCAAGTTCAGGTTCAAACAGAGGCATTGTACTGCGCTTGACCACTTTCCATGGCTGTTCCAGGTCCAGGACCATCCCGAAAAGACTGTAACGTGAATTGTCACCCTTGGCGTGGTAGATGCAAAGCCAACCTTCATCTGTCTTTATCGGGGCACTACCGGAGCCGATCTTCATCGATTCATAGGCCGTGTGTCGCGGTCTGGCAATGCACTTGTGGTTGCCCCAGTGCAGCAGGTCCGGTGACTCTGCATACCAGATCGATGCCTTGCCGAATCCACTGTTGTTGGGGCGGTGCAGGGCAATATATTTGTTGTTTATCTTTTGGGGAAATATTGAAACATCCTTGTTTTCGGGATGGAATATGATGCCGAGCTTCTTCAACTTTTTGAAATCATTAGTGGATGCCAGAGCTGTACACCAGCTGTCAGTCGATACTATAGTGTAATTTATGTAAAAAGTACCGTCAATACTGACAATACGCGCATCTTCGGTACCATAGGCTTCAACAGGGGAGCAGGGATAGATAAATGGTGTGGGGTCAACCGTGAAGTTGATCCCGTCGACACTCCTCGCCAGCCGAAGATGGCTGATACTGGAAAGGTAATCCTTTCCCCTATAAAAAACACCGCGCGTATCTTTAAGCGATACATCAGGATCGTGGGCATCAAATTCCTTGATTTCAGGGATGCCGCGGCCCTCGGAAAACCTGTAAACCGGTATCCGAATTTTCCCCTGTTCCTGAACACAGCTTTCCGCCACCCGCAGAAGCAGTATGACTTCGTTGTTAAAGAGAGTAGCGCCTGGGTTGAAGGCTCCGACGACTTGGTATCCCTCTGCTGAGGGTCTGACATCGGCGGGGCGGATTATGGGATTTTTTTGACAGCGTTTAAACATACCTACTCTCCCTATTCATCAACAAACACATACCGTGTTCTGCATTCCGGCTTGCGTTCAAACTGTTCATAAACATGAATTGTCTTGTCAGCTATAATATCCCAGGAGATCTTTTCTTTAACATAGTTCAACGCATTCCTGGAAAACCTGTTGTAAACCTCTTCGTCAGTGAGCAGGGTTACAATCCTGTCAACATATTCGTCATCAGTTTCCGCATAAAATCCTGCTCCTGATTTTTCAAGGGTA
>JAFCZV010000500.1 GCA_019314155.1 Deltaproteobacteria bacterium | reverse complement strand
GCCTCCCATGATCCGTGTTGCATATCGCCGGTCGACCTTAACCACGGATTCAGACGCTGAAGCCTTTAGAACCGTACCACAGACAAGTTGATCACCTGAAGCTGCAGGAAAGCATACTTGAGCGCCAACGATGTATCCGGCATTTTCGCCCCCATTAATGGCAACGTTTCCATTTAATTTATTGACTTTTATAACCTGCGCCGCCAGAGCATTGCTTTTAAAAGAAATCACTGCCAACAGGATAATCGCTAACACAACCAGAAATACACCAAATTTTTTCATGAAGTTCTCCTCTCTGTGTCAAGCATATTTTCGTTGAGTTGGAGGTTGCCAAATTTAGGAGAAACCAGTTTTTTTTGCCGTTTATCCAAGAATATAGCAGCGTCACTGATTAATCAATCCTTTTTTACCCATTTATACGACAGCCTAACCGCCGGGGATTGCATGGGTGACATTGGTTGATTTTCTGAACTTAAACTGTATATAATGCGGAATATTAATATATTCAGATAACTGCAAACCATATATCATAGCGATATGCAGGAGGATAAAATGGGCTTCATAGATAAAATCAAGGAAATAATGCAGGGATTCAAAAAAAATAGAGAGACCGATTTTATATCAGAAGATGAATCAACCTTGATAATAGAAGAGGAACCAACGGAAGACGAATCAACGGAAGATGAAGACCAATCAGCGGGTGCGATATGATTATCAGTTTAATCGTCCTTTTTTTGTAACTACTTAGGTATTTAGGTTGAAGACTGAAGGCTGAAGTATATCAATCATCTCGCAACGCTCGAATTAAACCATTCAAGACCTTCTCTGGTTCGACACCCGCCGAATGCCCTAAGTTTTGTGTGATCGCGCATGATTTGTCCCTAAAAGCCTTCAACCTATTACCGGCTGCGCCACTCTGCCGAAAGATTTTGATCGACCCGAATCGTATGCTTTGACCGATACGGAGAATACTTCTTTCGGCAAGGCACGCGCAAAGGAAAGAGTGGCACACCCGGGAAAATCCGGATTCCATTTATTGGGGAAAGGCTTGGATGCGTTTGTGGCCCGTGCGGTATTGTCCCATTATGCCGAGCGTAGCATCGATGTTCAGTATTACCTGTATCACAATGATCTTGTCGGCAGATTGTTTACCGATCTACTGCTCAAAGCGGCCGACCGGGGCGTGAGGGTGCGTCTGCTGGTTGACGATATGGACCTTGCCGGCAGGGATCTGGGGGCGGTTGCTTTGGACAGCCATCCCAACATGGAGGTGCGGCTATTCAATCCCTTCAGTAGAAATGTGGGTCGGATCTCCCAGTTTGTGACTCGTTTTGGCTCTGTGACCCGACGTATGCACAATAAAACATTTACGGTGGACAACCAGGTTTCCATTCTCGGGGGGCGCAATATCGGCAATGAATACTTTGACGCCGATCCGGATCTGGCCTTTGCCGATCTGGATGTGATGTCCATCGGGCCGGTGGTCGAGGAGGTCTCTTCGGTTTTTGATCGTTATTGGAACAGTGAACTGGCCTATCCTGCCTCGGTACTTCTCAAAGGCGATCCGCCGACACCTGAAAAGGTCGAAGAACTGCGAGGGAAGTTGAACGAATATGTGGCCGATCAAACCGATTCAGAATATCTTCGGGCGCTACGCAATTCCGACCTGGCCGACAAAATCCGAAAAGAAGAGATTGAATTCAGGTGGGGAGATGCAGAGGTCGTGTTTGATCAACCGGAAAAACTTCTTCACGATTTCAGCAAAACCGAATATCATCTTTCACCGATGCTCAAACCCTATTGGGAAGGGGTTGAAAAAGAGCTGATTATATTCTCTCCATATTTTGTGCCCGGCAAGCCGGGAACCGCTTTTTTGACCCAGATGGCTCAACGCGGGGTTCGGGTGCGCATTCTGACCAATTCCCTGGCTTCAAACGATGTAGGGCTGGTGCATTCCGGCTATAAAAAATACCGCAGAAAGCTGCTGCGCGGCGGGGTCGAGCTTTATGAGTTGAACAAAAAGTTGAGTCGGAAACAGCGAAAAGAAAAAAAGGGAGCGGGTGGCTCGTCCAAGGCCAGCCTGCATACCAAATCGTTTGTCTTTGACCGCAAACAAGTCTTCATTGGTTCTTTGAATCTCGATCCCCGGGCCGTATTGCACAACACCGAAATCGGCGTGGTGCTGAAAGTCCCTGAAATCGCCGAAGAGATGGCAAAGTGGTTCGAAGAGAACATCGAACAGGTGGCCTTCCGGTTGGAACTTAAAAAAAACGAAAACGGGTACGAACAGCTTCTCTGGCACGGTTGGGAAAAGGGGAAACAGGTGGTTTATACTCATGAGCCCCACACAGGCTTTTGGCGCCGGTTTGGTATCGGTTTCATGAGTATTTGGCCCATTGAATCGCAATTATAAATAGATGCGCATGGATAGACCCTAACGTTGCAAAAGTCGAGGGTGCTGCAAATCCGAGGCGTAAAGGGTGAAGCTGTAGTATTTTACCGCAAACCCTTTACAACGAAGGAGTTGCTGCGGCATCGGCTTTCCCATTGGGTAAATAACATGGCTGTTTTCACTATTTTAATGATGCCACTTAGGGTCAATTCCATCAAAGCACAGAAAACGTCTGGAAATGCTGATCATTATAGTCATTAAACTCATTTTGCCATGTTATTTATGCAACTATAGGGTAGACTTCAGCATGCGCATATTGCAAGATATATCATCTGAATCTTGTACGAGGAAGGTATCAAATCAAGTTCGTCTTGCTACAGCGGTGTGGATGTTGCCCTGCTTTTCATGCCAAAAATCTTTGCAGATTTCACAATGCCGGCTATTATCCTCGTGCTGGCAAGAATTGCCAGTTGATTTTGGAGATAAGTTTATTATATGTTACTTAAGAGGCTGTCGGACAGCCTCTTAGGGTTTAACCTTTTATCCATGTAAAGAGAAAAAAATGAAAACCGCCTACTATGCATTTTGCTTTTGGTGTTTTTTTCGTGCAGCAAAAAAGAGGATCAGCAAAAGCAACCACCCCCACCCGATATAACGGTTGTCGTTACACAGGCAAAAGATGTTTCCATCTATCAGGAATTTGTCGGTCAGATATACGGTTTTAAAGATATTGCCATACGGGCAAGGGTGGAAGGGTTTTTGGAAGGTATCCATTTTGAAGAGGGCTCGCGGGTTGAAAAAGGCTCTTTACTCTATACTTTGGAGAGTCAGCCGTTTGAAGCCGATGTTGCCGCAAAAATGAGCCGGGTTGCAGAAGCAAAAACAATGCTGGCAAAAGCAAAAAGCGATTTGGACAGGATCGAGCCGCTTGCAAAGGAGAAGGCGGTCAGTGAGAGTGATTTGGATTCTGCCGTAGCCCAATATGATGCTTCCATCGAATCGGTGAAAGCATCCGAAGCGAATC
>JAFCZV010000499.1 GCA_019314155.1 Deltaproteobacteria bacterium | reverse complement strand
ACGGTGATGGGAGAAGAGGGGATGGGTAAGAGCCGTTTGCACTACGAGTTCAGACACATGTTGGACCGTGAAGAGATCACGGTTTTGCAGGGAAGGTGTCAACCTTATGGACGTAACATTCCTTATTTTCCATTTATAGATTCTTTGCGGTGGGGAATCCGTCTGAGAGAAGAAGATAGCCCTGCTGAATTGTTGGAAAAAGCCGTAACCAACATCAAGGCGATTGATTCCTCGTTAGAGCAGTTTATCCCACTCTATCTTCACTTATTATCAATCCAAAGCCATTACTCCCTGCCCGCACATTTGCAAGGGAAGGAACTTCGGAAGGCTATGGAGGAAGCTCTGGCAGTGATAATTACCCTGAATACACAACATCAACCGATGGTTATGATTCTGGAAGATTGGCACTGGAGCGACGATGCTTCCCAAGCGGCTTTGAAGCACTTGATTGGCATGACCGCCCCTTATGCATTAATGGTGTTGGTTACGTATCGGCCTATCTATCAGGCCAGTTGGGGTTATTTGAGCTATCACACCCCAGTTGTATTAAAATCCTTGGATGTCCAAAACACCGAGAACATCATCAGATCAATTACAGGAGCAACACATCTGCCGCAAGGATTGGGGGAATTGATCTATGAACGCTCCGGTGGCAACCCGCTATTTATAGAAGAAATATGCTATTCTCTAATTGAAGAGGGGTTAGTGGTTGTAAAAGATGGAAAGGCTTCCTTGACTCAATCTTTGGTAAACCTCAGCTTGCCAGATACCGTGCAGGCAATTATCCGTACCCGGCTGGATCGGCTGGATAGCAACTCTAAAGAAGCCCTACGGCTGGCCTCTGTTATTGGTAGAGTATTCGGGCAACGGGTTCTGGAGAGGATCTATTCGGCCCGGGTTGAACTTTCAGAATCGCTTGAGGCATTGAAGGCCCTGGAAGTAATCCAACAAACCCGTGTTTTGCCCGAAGCAGAGTTCACCTTCAGACATGTTTTGACACAGAAGGTTGTCTACGATACCCTGCTACTGCAACGGCGAAAGGAGCTTCACGGCATTATCGGACTGGCCATTGAGGAACTTTATTCCGAACGGTTGGAAGAGCAATTGCCGATTTTGGCCTATCATTATATCCGTAGCGAGCGGCAGGAAAAAGCCATCGAATACGCTTTGTCAGCCGGAGATCAGGCTGCCAGCCTTTATGCAAACAACGAAGCTACGACTTATTACGAGCAGGCTTTTACTATGTCCAAAACGCTTCCTGAATCTCCAAAAGCTCAGCAATGGCAAATTGACGCTGCCCTCAAACTTGCATCTGTTGGGATAACACGCCAGGACATAGAAAGAGATCTCAAGAATCTGGAACAGGTTCGTGTCCTTGCAGAAAGGTTGAACGATGAACTTCGTTTAGCCCGGGTTTTTTATTGGCTTGGAAGAATTCACTATGTTCTTTGGAACCCGCAGGTTGCCATTGAGCATGCCAGACAGAGTCTCAGTATAGCAGACCAGCTTGGAGATGAAGCCCTTGCTGCACCTCCGGTCAATCTCATGGGTCGTGTATATTGGCAACTATCGGATTTTGCTCAGGCCAGTCATATGATGGAGCGAAGCGTTGAGCAGATGCGACGGATTGAGAACAAAGTCGAGGAATCCACAGCATCGGCACTGGCGGGTTATGTTTTGGCTTTTTTGGGAAAGTTCGATCGAGCCTTTGTCCATGCCGACCATGCTATCCAGCTGGCCAATGAGATACAAAACCCCTTTGCGAAGGCAAATGCCTACCATTTGAGAGGGTGCATCAGTGACCAGCGCGGTGAGTGGAATCAGGCGATTCAGTATTACAAGGAATCAATGCGTATCGCTGAAAAGGCAGAAGATCTTTTCCGGCTTTATTTGGTAAAATCCTGGAAGGGTCGAGCCCTCGCGATGACTGGCGACCCTGACCGGGGACGGGAGTTGCTCGAAGAGAGTTTAGCTCTTGCCGAACAGATTGGCACTAAATTCTGGCTCGCTTGGCAAAAAACAGCTTTTGCAGCTTGCCTATTTAACCTTGGGGAACTTGAAACAGGGTCTGGGTGAAAACACAAACGATAAATACGTCATTGCCTTTGCTAAGCGAACCTTTGCTGAAATTTTATCCTGCCTGGAGCCTTCAGATTTTCATAAGGCAGATCAGGCTATCCTGGAAGCCATACGGATTCAACAGGAAATTGGTGTAAAACCGGAATTGGCTCGAAGCTATGTGAGTTATACCCAATTGCTCATAGAAAAGGGAGAAGAAGAAAAGGCTCTTGAGTATCTTGGTAAAGCCATTGGTATGTTCCAGAAGATGGGAATGGTCTGGGACCTTGATCAAGCCGAGCAGTTACACCGAAAACTCAGAGTTTAGCAAAATCGTTCATCAGCATATGTTGAGTTAAATGTAAGTAAAAGACTGGATAAAATAATGTCAGTTCTACTATAAAGGAAATATCCTTAAATTGTATGTTGCTGCCACTATACGTAACACAGAACACCTTCAAAATTTAGCGATTTCGGTTTGAAATCATCGATTTAGAGGTTGCTTTACTACTATTATCTTACAGGTTTTTAAGGTCTTAAAAATGTTGTGATATCGTTTTTCAATAAGGGCAAATCCATTTCACAGGATTTTCCTATTTTGCATTGAGAAATAAGGGGCGGCAATAACAAACCAAAATCCATATCTGGCTGCCCATAAAGAATAAGCTGAGAAAGGAGGGAACATGAAAGCTAAAGCACGTTCTATCGAGCAGATAATAGAAGAACAGGTACGAAGATGGCAGACTACACGAACGGAAGAGAAAAAAAAGGTTGAACGTATCTCTGTTATTACCATCTCCAGAGAAGCCGGAAGTGAACGTATCTCTGTTATTACCATCTCCAGAGAAGCCGGAAGTGGTGGGAACATATTGGCCAAACGACTTTCCGATCAGCTCGAATTCGATTTATTTTATCAGGAATTCATACACAAAATGGCTGAAAGTGCCCACGTAAGCGTTCGGCTCCTGGAAACCCTCGATGAAAAAGGTGCGTCCGTCCTCGAAGAGTGGATATCATCTCTGGTTGACAAGCGACACCTTTGGCCGGACCGGTATCTCCAGCACCTTATGAAGATCATCTGCACCATCGGCAAACATGGCCGAGCCGTTATCGTCGGGAGAGGCGCCAATTTTGTTCTGCCGCCTGAAAAAAGACTCAGTGTTCGAGTTATTGCGCACCAGGAAACGCGACTCCGAAACGTATCCCAGGAGTTCAGCGTGAGCGTTGATGAAGCCAGAACAAGGGTTTTAAAAACGGAATCAGATCGCAAGGCATTTATTAAAAAATACTTCAATGACGACATCAGGCACCCCCTCAATTATGACCTTATCATCAATACCGGAACTTTAAGTATCGATGACGCTGTTAATGCCGTCAGCGGAGCCTTGAGTCAGTTGAACAGGGCTTAATCTGAATATTTCGGGCAAAGCACCATTAGAATAAAAAGTAATTCACCATAATTTGTGCATGCCGCATGACTATTTGATATGAAAATGGGGGTATCGTTTTTCAATAGGGGCGAATCCTTTTCACAAGGTTTGTTCTTTTGTGGATTTTACGAAATATGCAATCAGTATAAATTGACGTTGGGTTGTTGTTTTGGCAAGATGTAATCAACCACATCATTTATTTCAAATGATCTATCCCACGAATCAATACCACATAGTAACATATAAACATATAAATTTTTTATTTTATTGACAAAATCAGTATTTTAAAATAGTTTCTACAGTATATTTTCTTTTGAAATTAATCCTCCATTTCAATTCAATTTCCATTGTGAAACACTTCTTATTCTGCTGATCGCACTCTCTATTTGGCCTAGAAAATTTTACAACAGCTCGCTATTTCGGTAAATATCTCTGGCAAATTTTCATCAACTCATAAGGAGGTAATATCATGGCTTCGCAGGACTTCAAACGTAAGCTAACCGCTATCCTCAGTGCCGATGTCAAAGGTTACAGTCGCCTTATGAGAGAGGATGAAGAGGGGACCGTCCGGGCCATAACTGCCTATCGGGAGGTGATAGGCTCAGTTGTGCAGAAACACAGAGGTGAAGTGGTAGACTCTCCCGGAGACAACATATTGGCTGAATTTGCCAGTGTAGTGGATGCGGTGCGAAGTGCCGTGGAAGTCCAGGAGGAGCTCAAGGCCAGAAACGCAGAGCTGCCTGAAAACCGCAGGATGGAGTTTCGCATTGGGATCAACCTTGGGGATGTTATCCATGAAAAAGAGCGAATTTATGGCGATGGGGTTAATGTTGCTGCTCGAGTGGAGAGTTTAGCCGATGCAGGAGGCATTTGTGTTTCGAGAAGCGCCTATGATCAGGTTAAAAAGAAGCTATCTTTAGGTTATGAGTATTTGGGAGAGCACTCTGTCAAGAATATCGATGAGCCCGTGCGGGTCTATCGAGTTCTGCTTGAACCAGAAGCAGCCGGCAAGGTTATCGGGGAGAAAAGAGTTGAACCTAAACGTGGACAGAGAATAGCTTTCGGGGTTGTGATTGCACTTCTTCTGGTGGCAGGCGGTTTGCTGATTTGGCGTTCTGCTTCGCCACCAATAGAAGTCGCATCTGTGGAAAAGATGGCTTTCCCCTTGCCTGACAATCCTTCCATCGCAGTCTTGCCGTTTGACAACTTGAGCGACGACCCTAAGCAGGAATATTTCAGTGACGGTTTAACCGAGCAAATAATCACCAATCTCTCTAAACTCCCAAGCCTTTTTGTCATTGCCCGCAACTCTACGTTTACCTACAAAGGCAAGCCGGTGAAGGTTCAAAAAGTCGCTGAGGATCTAGGTGTGAAGTATGTTCTGGAAGGTAGCGTACAGAGATCTGAAGACCGCGTTAGGATCACAGCACAGCTCATTGATGCCCTAACGGGGCATCACCTGTGGGCCGAGCGCTATGACCGCAAATTTGGTGATATTTTTGCTTTGCAA